>NZ_SGXU01000287.1:0-552 GCF_005435015.1 Halorubrum sp. SP9 | reverse complement strand
CGGCGACGACTGACTGCGCCGGATCCGTTGTTTGAAGATCGGTAACTAACGGACAAGGAACATCTGAGGATCTCACTGACGGGCGACGTTCCCGTTCGGTGTTGGACTTCTGCCCAACGCTTATGCCGTTGGGTGGTGTCCCAACACGTAAGGGATGCCCTCAGAGGCGTTCTTCCAGTACACACACGTCGAAGCCGGCCTCGTCGAGAACGTCGTCCTTCGGCCGACCGACGACACCGAGACGTACCCCTCGGGCTGGAAGTACACCCTCCATCTGGGCACCCTCGACGATCTCACGCTCGTCCGGTACGACAACTCCCACGAGGATACCAAGGGACACGAACATCACACCGCAGCGGGCGATCTCGACGGCGTCGGATTCCCTGGAATGGAGGAGCTGCTCGTCGAGTTCTGGGCGAGTGCGGACGAGTACTGGGACGTTGTCGGCGGCGACCCACCCCGACCGCACTGATCGAACACCCTCCGACCCACACCTCAACCATGACCACACTCCACATCACCGTCGGCGACCGAGAACAGCTCCGTGAGGAC
>NZ_SGXU01000286.1:0-552 GCF_005435015.1 Halorubrum sp. SP9 | reverse complement strand
TGGCCGATTACCTCCTCTGGCTCGTATCCAGTTATTTGTTCGAACCCGTCATTAACGTACACTAACGGATTGTCGTCTTTTGTTGCGTCAGCGATCTGGATGGCAACAGTGGCTTCGTCCATCGCCCGCTCTTTCAGTTCCAGTTCACGCTCGCGTTCTTTGCGGTCCGTTTCGTCCCGGACAGTACAGACGAGGCGACCATCGTCGATGATTGTCAGAGAGAGTTCAGCAGGGAACGTCGTTCCATCAGGCTGGGTACCCGTGACCGGCCCACGCCAGTGCCCGTCAGCTTCGAGAGCTGGGAAGACCTCGGTTTCGAACCGTTCGATCTCTGCGTCATCGTACAGTCTGCGCCAAGAGTCTCCAAGCAGCTCCTCCTTACTCTCGAAGCCGTACATCTCAATATGTGTCTTGTCGATGTACGTGTATTTGTCATCTTTAAGAACTGCGACGCCATCAGCCGCTTGTTCAATAGCCTGCTGGAAGAGTTTGAGCTCACGCTGTTGACGTCGTTGCTCGGTCTCGTCGCGAGCAGTACACACAATCCGACCA
>NZ_SGXU01000285.1:0-554 GCF_005435015.1 Halorubrum sp. SP9 | reverse complement strand
CCGGTGAGCGGATCGTCGATACCGAGGTACCGGACGGCGGTGGCGGCGCCGAGACCGAAGGAGAGCGGAACGAAACGGAGCGGCCACAGCGCCGCGTCCGACTGTATCAGCGGGTGCCCGGAGACGACGAGGTTCGACAGCCCCGGCCCCGTTCGCATCCGGATCCAATGGGCGTCGAAGAGGAACCAGACCGACCCTTCGAGCCCCGATATCGGTCCCCCGACCATCCACCGAGCGACCGCCGAGTCACCCGGCGACACGCCGGCGACCGCGAGTCCGACCCGCGTGATCCCCAGTCCGAGCAGCGCCGCGCCGGCCCCGCAGGCGACGGCGACGCGGAGCCACCCCGGCGGGAGCGAGGCTAGCGATCCGACCGTCGTTCGGCCGTCGGTCGCCATCTCGACCCGGCCTTCCCGAGCGAGCGGGATATGCTTTCTCACGGGCCGCGTGCGGGACGGCGATCGGTTCCGCGAGGACAACCGCTTTGGGCGTCGCGCGAGCAGCACGCGTATGAACCGAACGCGGCTCGACGACCGCCTCGCGGAGATGGCCGG
>NZ_SGXU01000284.1:0-556 GCF_005435015.1 Halorubrum sp. SP9 | reverse complement strand
CTCTTCAAACGCTTCTTCACTCGTCACCATAAGATTGATTTCGATGGATTCTCGCTCTTTCTGGACGACCTGCCACTGTTGTATTACATCGAAGTAGTCCTTGAAATAGTGGTCGAAGAAGGTACCGGGGAGCTGCTTACCCCGCTTCGTCACGATAACCGACTGTTCGCGACCAACAATTTCACCTAATTTCGGCCAGTCCATTCCACATCCACAGGTCCCCTCTTCAACCGGATACGCGAGGTCGCCGATTTTGTACCTGAGCAGAGGAGTCGCCTTGTTATGGAGATCCGTCACGACGATATTTCCTTTTTCACCCTTCTCAGGTTTCTCGCCGTCATCGTTCAGTACTTCGACGACGTAGAGGTACGAATTTATGTGTTTGCCGTCATGTTCCACGCACTCCTGTGCGATGCCGCTAAACTCTCTCGCGCCGTATCTGTCGAACACATCTGCGCCGAGATAGTTTCTGATCCCCTCTCGTGTCGAGGGATGGAGTTGCTGTCCTGAGCTGACGACCCGCTTCCAATCTTTCTGGAGGTCGTTGCGCTTACAG
>NZ_SGXU01000283.1:0-557 GCF_005435015.1 Halorubrum sp. SP9 | reverse complement strand
TTCGTGACGACTGCGAAGCAGTCGTCTCCGACGACTGTCTCTCCGAGACTGTCGATGGTGTTGGGTTGTTAGTCATTCCGTTAGATCCTCCATTTCAAATCCTTCGGGTCTGTCCTCAGATCCACCGCCATCTTCCTTAGTCGGGTGAACCATTGAACGTGGGACGCTCGCTCGCTGTTCACCGACACGAAGACCGTGAACGAACGCCGCAGCCATCTGTGCCTCACGTCCTGTGAGATTCTTCAGTCGGTACGTCCCCTCTACTTCCATCGTTTCTGTCGGAGTATCGTTACTCATCGTATTCCCCACGGAACTTGTTTTTCAGATGGTTCGCGAAGCCCTCTCGCTGACGGAGCGAACTGGGCTGACGCTGTTCGTCACGGACCCGCTGACGGTAGCCCGCAAGATACATCTTAAACGCCTCTTGTTCGCGTTCGATCCGTTCGAGGACTGCGTCGATGTCTTCCTCGTTGAAGTCGTCAGGCAACGTGATCCACCCCCGCTACCTCGGTGTCGTTCGGTGCGACACCGTTCAGCTCCCGCATCGGGATCAGGCG
>NZ_SGXU01000282.1:0-558 GCF_005435015.1 Halorubrum sp. SP9 | reverse complement strand
ACCGACGCCGTCGGTGTCGGTGTTGTCGGCACCGGGGGTGTCGCCATCAGTCATCGGACCACCTCGTCCGACGTGCGGAATCGGGTCATGTGTGCGTGTACCGTTTGTTTACCATGTGGTAAAACTATCGCCGCCAACCGTGACGTTCGTCAGCGGCGCGCCGTGGGTGGTGAGCGTCGTCGAGGTGGAGCGTCGTTGAGGGGGTCGTTGTCGGGGAAGGACGTTGTTGGGGAAGGTCGTTGTCGAGGAAGGGTGTCGTCGAGGCGAAACGTTGCCGGTGAGAGGATGTCACCTGAGAGCAGGTGTCGACCGGTAGCCCCCCACCCCTTCGTTTCAGGTGGAACCCGGAGAGGTGTCGGGGTGGATGGTGGCTGCTCGGGGTCGGTTGGAGCTACACTAGATAAAATCAGCACGAAGATCAAATAAAACAACCACAATACTACAAATATAATCTAGAGAGGATTGTCGAGGGTACTGTTATATGGTTTGTGTATTAAAACCACCGCTATCTATAACCGCCCTAACACCCCCACCCCACCCATTCGTCGTTCCACCCGA
>NZ_SGXU01000281.1:0-559 GCF_005435015.1 Halorubrum sp. SP9 | reverse complement strand
GAGCTCGTCGGCGTGATCGCGCCAGATCTCTTTTTGCTCCGTCGGCACGTACGTCTTCACCGACTGTCGATCGCCACCCATCTGTGGAACGAGCGTTCTCGCGCTCTCAACTTCAATCTATCCCAGATTTCCGGATAAGTGACTTTATCTCGGTATGTGGTCCTCTGTTCTCGCCGCTATTGAGTAAATATCTTGTTTTGTAGTACTGCTATCTGAGGTGTGTGGTACTACTTCCCCGGATATACAATTTCCATGATCACTTCCATGCGGGGGGCACTAGGACACGCCAGCCCAGGGAGTCGGCTACCCGATTCTGTCGGACCGTTCAAGAACACGACACGAACTGGTCGGACTTCGTCGACAAGGGGTTACCGCCGAGACGTATCGACTGGAGTTCCTGCCACTGCCGGTGCGAAAACACGGACCGAGACCAGCGCGACGTGGCCGGACCCCGTTCAGACGCGACGAGTATATTTCATGCCGCTATACCATACCCGGACTCAGACCCGTATCTCCGAGTCGGTCGGTTCGCGTTCGAACGCCCCGAGCACGCGAGAGA
>NZ_SGXU01000280.1:0-559 GCF_005435015.1 Halorubrum sp. SP9 | reverse complement strand
CGCGTTTCCTTCGAATCCCGAAGACGAGGGGTTCTACAAAGCGCAAGAAGATCTCAATACAATCCTCGACGCTCGCAACCCCATCTTCTCGTACGTGTCACGGCGCATCTTGAGGGATGAGCGGTATCTCGATGCCGGTGGAACTGTCGACGACGTTCGCCAGGTGTTTCTCGAGTTTTACGAGCGTGCTGACCGTGAGGTCCCAAAATTCTTCCCGAAAGAGCCGGCGAACCGGAGATACAACATTGGCAAGCGCAAGTGGAAGCAAGCCTACGAGCGCGGTGACGTAACATTCGATCGGCGCGAAAATCGACTTATTGCTGAATTCGATCTCGAGCCACACGAGCTCTACAGTTATCGCAAGACCCTCCCGACGAAGATGCGGCGCGAAAAGAGCGGTCGGAGCATCATCATCAAGAACCCAGACGGCTTCGAAGAGTGGATTGAGCTTGCTGAGTTGGGAGGAAGCAACGAACAAGCGGGAAGTGAAGGATTTCTGAGCCGCCTATGGGGCTAGATCATTGACGTCAGCTAGATCAAGCGGGTCCGGTTGTAGCAC
>NZ_SGXU01000279.1:0-561 GCF_005435015.1 Halorubrum sp. SP9 | reverse complement strand
TAGCGTGTCCAGCAGTGTAACTAATGGGCGATTAAGCGGGGTGAGTACGAGGCCGGCCTCGCTGACCCTCTCCGTTGTGGCGCTGTGCTCGCTGGTTTCTTGAATATAGGGCTCTGTTGAAATCCTATTCTACAGACATGTTCTCGCCTGAAAGACCTGGTCGCTGAAGAGTGCGTATTGACCACTCAGAATTCTACCAGCTCAGAGGGATGTTTCGATAACCGTGCGAGATACAGAGCGCAAATTGGGTACCGACTACTCTACACATCGATGTCCTGTGTGTCTGGATGATTGACATATTTCTCCAACTCACAGGAGAGTGAGGAGGACGGTTCAGTGGAGAGGGCGTCCCGCGTACGTTGCCACTCTTCATGACGGCACAAGACGTACACAGGAATCTCCTCTAGTTCGAGAATTGACGCAATTGCGAATCGATGGTACCCTTCTACCCAGTATATCTCACCGGTTCGAGAGATAGCAACAAGCGGATCTAAATGATTCGCATACGCATCTTCGAATTCGTTATCCTCGGTCGCCATTTCGTGGTAAGCGGCTGCATTC
>NZ_SGXU01000278.1:294-562 GCF_005435015.1 Halorubrum sp. SP9 | reverse complement strand
CCGATCCGGTACTCTCGTCAGCAGATTAACCGGCGATGTAAGCGATTAGCTGAGGAAGATCTCGTACGACACCTAGGAAATGGAGTCTACATCATCACTGAAGACGGTGAAGCATACCTCGACGGTCGGCTCGATACCGAGAACTGGACCTACATTGATGACGACAGTGAGGCTGTCGAGGCGCAGGACCCGACGAACAGCGAGACCTCGAACGGAGGCGCGACCTGAATGCGCGACTCCGTCCCGTGGATGGGCGGTCTCGACGAGC
>NZ_SGXU01000278.1:0-228 GCF_005435015.1 Halorubrum sp. SP9 | reverse complement strand
TCGATATTCGTGGACGGGTTAGTCAGAGTCGGGTGAGCGATCGGTGCGAGATTCTGGCGGATGCTGAGCTCGTCGAGCAGTACGAGCGCGAGATTATCGACGGGCGCTATGAGGTCTACTGGTCGATCACGACGTGGGGCGAGCTATTTCTGAGCGAAGATGTCGATCCGAGCCTCGATGTGCCGGTTCCGAGTCCGCGGCCGCCGCATGCTACAAGGCCCGATTGGT
>NZ_SGXU01000027.1:0-31532 GCF_005435015.1 Halorubrum sp. SP9 | reverse complement strand
CCTCCGCTTCGCTCCGGTCGCCGCGTCCCTCGCGCGTGCTGTCTCGCGGCCGCCGTGGGCGGCCGCTCGCAGGCACGCGCCACCGCACCGCGTTTTATAAGTGATCACGGTGGCTGCTGACCCGAATTTAAATATCGCGCCGCCGTCGGCGGGCTGATCCCCCGTCTCGACACCTGATCGCTCGGCAGCCCCGAACGGACGGGATCGGGGGGTCGCGAACGGACAGCCTCTTACCGGTCGACCGTCAGGAACGGACGGACATGCTGATCGCCGGAACCGTCGTCGCCGACTCCGAGACCGTCATCCCCGACGGCGCCGTCGTCGTCGAGGGGAACACGATCGCCGCGGTCGGCGAGGAGGCCGCACTCCGCGACCGCTACCCCGACCACGAGCGGCGCGCGTTCGACATCGTCACCCCCGGCCTCGTCGGCGGCCACGTCCACTCGGTCCAGTCGCTCGGACGCGGGATCGCCGACGACGACGCCCTCCTCGACTGGCTGTTCGACGCCGTGCTCCCGATGGAGGCGGCGATGGACGCCGAGGCGACTCGGGCGGCCGCCGAGCTGGGCTACCTGGAGTGTCTCGAATCGGGGACGACGACGGTCGTCGACCACCTCTCGGTGAACCACGCCGACGAGGCGTTCGAGGCCGCGATCGAGACCGGGATCCGCGCGCGGCTCGGCAAGGTGCTGATGGACAAGGACTCGCCCGACGGGCTCATCGAGGAGACCGACGCCGCGCTCGCGGAGAGCGAGGAACTCATCCGGAAGTACCACGGCGCCGCCGGCGGTCGCGTCCGCTACGCGGTCACGCCGCGGTTCGCCGTCACCTGTACGGAGGCCTGCCTCCGCGGCTGCCGCGAGCTGGCCGACCGGTACGAGGGCGTGACGATCCACACTCACGCCAGCGAGAACGAAGACGAGGTAGAGACCGTCGAGGCCGACACCGGGAAGCGCAACGTCCGCTGGCTCGACGAGGTCGGCCTGACCGGCCCGGACGTGACGCTCGCGCACTGCGTCCACACGGACGAGCGCGAGCGCGAGGTGCTCGCGGAGACCGACACGGTCGTCACGCACTGCCCCTCCTCGAACATGAAACTCGCCTCGGGGATCGCCCCGGTTCAAGACTACCTCGACCGCGGGATCACGGTCGCGCTCGGCAACGACGGCCCGCCGTGTAACAACACGCTCGACGCCTTCACCGAGATGCGGCAGGCGAGCCTGCTCGGAAAGGTCGACGCCCGGGACCCGACCCGCCTCCCGGCCGCGACCGTGCTGGAGATGGCGACCGAGGGCGGCGCCCGCGCCGCCGGCTTCGACCGCCTCGGCGCCCTCCGCGAGGGGCACCGCGCCGACGTGATCGGACTCTCGACCGACCTGACCAGGGCGACGCCGCTCCACGACCCGCTCTCGCACCTGGTGTACGCGGCCCACGGCGACGACGTGACCTTCGCGATGGTCGACGGCGAGGTCCGCTACGCCGACGGCGAGCACGTCGGGACCGACGCCGCCGCGGTCCGCGAGCGCGCGACGCGCCACGCGGAGCGCGTGGTCGAGGCGGCCGGCATCGAGACGGCCGGCCCGTAGCCCGGCTCAGCGATCCCGCCCTCTTCGGTCCCGAACCACGGCGATCGGCGGAAAACCGGCTTTATCCGCACAAATTCGGACGGAGTATCTACCGCTTATACCCGTTCGGGACCCGTTCGTCCGCTCACGATGACTGACCGATCGCGGACGACAGGCGGCGACGAATCGCGGACGACGGGCGACGGCGGATCGGGGCCCGCGGACGGCGGACGCTCGGCGGACGCGTCCGCGGACGGCGTCCGCCGACGGGAGTTCGTGGCCCTCGGCGCCGGCGCGAGCGCGACGCTGCTCGCCGGCTGCGCCGGCGACGGGTCCCTCCCGTCGGCGGGGGGCTCAGACGGCTCCGACGGTTCCGACGGCTCCGGCGGGTCGGAGACGCTCACCGGGAACTTCCGGCTCCTCATCAGCGACGCCCCGGCCGACATCGGCGACTTCGACCGGCTGGACGTCACCCTCGATCGGGCCCGCGTCTTCGAGGCGGGGGACGGGGAGGACGAAGACGATGACGAGAGTGACGACGAGGAAGAGCCCGATGAAGACGACGAAGCGGACGACGGCGCCGACCGGAACGCCACCGAGACGGACGATGACGACGAGTCCCTGAACGAGACGGCGGACGAAGACGACGACGCGAACGAGACGGACGTCGATGACGGCGGGGACGACGAGGAGGAGGCCGACGGGGAAGACGACGACGAGGAGGAAGACGACGACGACGAGGGCGACCGCGGCTTCACCGTCGTCGAGCTCGGCGGCGCGACGGTCGACCTCACGCAGGTGATCGACGAGGACGCGATCGCCGTGTTCGACGGCGAGATTCCGGCGGGGAGCTACGAGAAGATCGAACTCGAGGTGTCCGCGGTGTCGGGGATCGTCGACGGCAGCGAGGTCGACGTGAAGCTCCCGAGCGAGAAACTCCAGATCACGAACGAGTTCGAGGTCGCGCCCGACGAGGCGGTGAGCTTCGTCTTCGACATCAACGTCGTCAAACGCGGAAAGAACAACGGCTACATCCTCAAGCCCGTGATCTCGGGGAGCGGAGTCGCGGGCCGAGACGTCGAGGTCAACGAGATCGACGACGAGGACGATGACGACGCCGAAAGCGAGGGATCAGACGACGAGGAGGGCTCCGACGACGGGGAGACGGCGGACGACGACTCCGACGGAGACGACGCTACCGGCGGGAACGAGACGGACGACGCGGCGAACGGAACCGCAGCCGGAAGTTAACTACGAGGAGGTCTCGACCGACGAGGCGCCCGTAGACGGGCACCTCGCCCACCGCATCGCGGCGTCGTCGTCGTTGAACGCCTCGGTGTCGACGCCCTCGATGTCGATGGTCCGCTTGAGGTAGCGCCGCTTCGAGCGCTGCCCGACGACGGCGAAGCGGTCGACGCCGCGGGCGACCGCGATCTGTGCGGACTCGCGGAGCGCCCGACGGCCGGCGTCCGAACACGGCCGGCTGGTCCGCACGACGATCACGACGGCCTCGACGGCGTCGGGGTCCGCCGCGTTCCGCCACCGACCGAGAAGCGCCTCGCCGTCCGCGGGGCTCAGTCCAGTCCCGTGTGGGAACTCGACGACGAGGACGTCGTCCTCGACCCGCAGCAGCCAGCGCTCGCTCGGTTCCATACCCTCCAATATCACGTTCCTGATTATAAACCTCCGCGTCAAAATATCAGATACAATACTAACGGCCGACGCGCTGATCGCACAGATCCGGCCAGCAGCCACAACCGAGGCGTTTCAGAGCGACCGTCGAAGACGCCCCCTCGGTGTTCTCGGTCGAGAGACTCGGATACGTTCATCAACTCGCGGACCTATCGACTCCGCGGCACGTCTGATTCCCGCGGCGGCCACGAGGCGAGGCCTGACTCCGGCTACCGTGGGTCGGCGTCGGACGCGTCGGCGGTCCCCGCGTCGACGGCGTCGACGACCGCAGTCGCGAGGGACTCGAACGACGCCTCGTCGGGGACGACGTCGACGTCGACGCCGCGGGCCGCGGCCGTCTCCGCGGTCGGCGGCCCGATGGCGCCGACGACCGCGTCCGCCAGTCCGGCACGCGCCCCCTCGTCGACGCCGCGGTCTGCCGCCGCCGCGAGGAAGTTGTCGACGGTCAGCGAGGAGGTGAACGCGGCCGCGTCGAGGTCGCCCGACGCGGCCGCCTCTGCGGAGTCGCCGGCCTCAGGCGGCCGGGTGAGCCGGTACAGCACCGTCTCGGTCACCTCGGCGCCGGCCTCGCGGAGACCGTCGAGGAGCACGTCGCTGCCGTGATCGGAGCGGGCGACGACGACGCGCTCGCCCGCGACGCGCGGTTCGAGCGCCGCGACGAGCCCCGCGGAGGTGTACTCGTCGGGGACCGCGTCGACCGTCCACCCCGCCTCGCGGGCGGCCGCGGCGGTCGCCGGCCCGATGGCCGCGAGGTCGGCGTCTCCGGGCTCCCAGCCCGCCTCGGCGGCCAGTTCGACGCCGGTCTTGCTCGTGAAGGCGACCAGCGGCGCGTCGGCCGGCACCGCGCCCGTCGGCTCGACTTCGAGCATCGGGTCGGGGACCGGGTCCGCGCCGAGCGACCGGAGCAGTTCGACCGCCGATTCGATCCGCTCGTCGTCGGGGCGGAAGACGGCCACGCGCGGGCGGTCGGTCTCGTCGCTCACGCTCCGTCGCCTCCGGTCGGATCGTCGTCGCCGGCCGCTCCCCCGTCCTCGCCCGCCGACCGAACCGGCGCCGAGCCGGCGTTCTCGAGGAAGCTCACGACGCGGTCGCGGGTCGCGGCCACGTCCCCGATCACGGTGATCGCGGGCGGTTCGATCCCGGTATCGTCGCGGGCGTCGACGATGGTGTCGAGCGTGCCGGTCGCGACGCGCATCCCCGGCCAGGTGGCGCGCTCGACGAGCGCGACGGGCGTGTCGCCGTCGAGGCCCGCGTCGCGGAGTTCGGCGGTGTACGCCGGCAGCTTCCCGACGCCCATCAGCACGACGACGGTCCCGCCGGTCGCCGCGAGCGCGTCCCAGTCGACCGCCGACTCGTCCTTCGTCGGGTCCTCGTGGCCCGTGACGAAGGAGACGGACGAGGCGTGGTCGCGGTGGGTCACCGGGATGCCGGCGACCGCGGGGCCGGCGATGGCCGAGGTGACGCCAGGGACGACCTCGAACGGGATCCCCTCGTCGGCGAGGTGCTCCGCCTCCTCGCCGCCGCGGCCGAAGACGAACGGGTCGCCGCCCTTCAGCCGGACGACCCGGTTCCCCTCTCGGGCCAGTTCGACCATGCGGCGGTTGGTGTACTCCTGCGGCGTCCACTCCCCGCCGGCGCGCTTCCCCACGTCCTCGCGTTTCGCCTCCGGGATCTCGCCGAGGATCTCCGGACCCGGGAGCTTGTCGTGGAGGACCACGTCGGCCGACTCGATCAGCCGCTTCGCCTTCACCGTGAGCAGGTCGGGGTCGCCCGGCCCGGAGCCGACGAGGAAGACGGTGCCGACCCGCTCGTCGCGGCCGCGAGTCGGGGGTTCGTCCGCGTTCGATCCCGGGCCCGCGCCGGTGCCGGAGTCAGTCATCGCCCCCTCCGGTCTCCGCCTCGTCGCGCGCCTCGGCGATCAGGTCGTCCGCGCCTCGGTCCGCGAGGTCGGCGGCGAACTCGGCGGCGGCGGTCGCGTGCGACCGGATCGGGAGGTCGCGGGTGTCGGCCACCTCCTCGGTGCCGTCCGTCGAGAGCACCCGCGCCCGGACGTGGACGTGTTCGCCCTTGACGAGCGCCGAGACGCCGATCGGTGCGACACAGCCCCCGTTGAGCTCACCCAGGACCGTCCGCTCGACGGTGACCGCGACGCGGGTCCGCGGGTGGTCGACCGCGTCGCGGACCGCCTCGATCACGTCGGGATCGCTCGCGGTGACCGCGATGGCGCCCTGCCCGGCGGCGGGGACGAACTCCTCGCGCGGGAGCCGCGTCGTCTCCACCTCGTGGAACAGGTTCGACCGCCGCAGGCCCGCCTCAGCGAGGACGAGCGCGTCGTACTCGGACTCGACCTTCCGCTCCATCGCCGCGCGTTCGAGGTCGGACAGCGAGTCGAACCACTCCTCGACGGTGCGGTCGAACTCCTCGTCGACCTCGGCTTCCGCGTCCCCGGCGTCGTCGGCCTCGTCGTCCGCGTCGCCGTCGTCGGCCTCGGCGGTCAGCGCGCCCTCCTCCCCGGAGGCGATCAGGCGTCGCTCGTGTTCCGCCTGGAGGCCGGGTGCGAGCAGCTTCTCTATCCGGGTGTCGACGTTGCCACGGATCGGCTCGACGGTGAGGTCGGGTCGGGCGGCCCGGATCTGCGCGCCCCGCCGGAGCGACCCGGTCCCGACGACGGCGCCGGCCGGGAGGTCCTCGATTCCGAGTCCGTCCGGATGGACGACCACGTCGCCGGCGGGCGCGCGCTCGGGGACGCCCGCGACGACGAGGTCCGCCATCTCCTCGGTGGGGAGGTCCTTCAGCGAGTGGACCGCGAGGTCGGCGTCGCCGGCGAGCACCTCCTCGTCGAGGGCGCGCACGAACGCGCCCGTCTTCCCGAGGCGGTGGATCAGTTCGTCGGGGATCTGGTCGCCGCGCGTCTCCACCTGTCGGAGTTCGACGTCGCGGCGCCGGCTCGACAGCGCCTCGCGGACGGTCTCGGCCTGTCGGAGGGCCAGGTCCGACCCGCGAGTCGCGAGCCTGAGCGTTTCGGTCATACGCGAACGGAGGTCCCCCGCGTTCAAAAGCGCACCAGTTCGGTCGCCTCACCGACCGAATCGGCGCGGCGGGGTTCGCGGGTCGCTCCCGCCAGTTCGCGGGTCTCGCGCGCCGGTTCGCGGCTTCCGAGGCAACTCCCGCCACGGTCACGGGCCCTTTAGTACTCCGTCCCGAACCCGGAACCGAGATGGCACGCGCGAGCGCCGGGGCGCGGCTCCACTTCGGTTTCTGTAACCTCAGCCTCTCCCACGAGCGGCTGTACGGCGCCCTCGGCGTCGGCCTCGCGGCGCCGCGGGTCGTGATCGACGCGGAGCCGGCCACGGACGTACGCGTGACGGTCGAGGACGCGGCGGTCGAGGACCCCGCGGCGTCGACCGGTTCCGCTCCGGGCGTGCGCGACGACGTCCGCGAGTACGCGACCGTCGCGGTCGACCAGCTCGGCGTCGACGGCGCCCGGATCGCGGTCCGCGAGTCGCTCCCGCGACACGCCGGCCTCGGCAGCGGGACGCAGCTGGCGGCGGCGACGCTCGCGGCGGTCGCGGCCGCGCACGGCGAACCGACTCGGGTTCGCGAGCGCGCGCCGGCGCTCGGGCGCGGCGGGCGCTCCGGCGTCGGCGTCGCGACGTTCGAGTCCGGCGGCTTCGTCCTCGACGCCGGCCACCCGACCGCGCGCTTCACCACCGACCGCCCGGCGGACGGCGAGTGGACCGTGCCGCCCGTCGCCGCCCGTCACGCCGTCCCGGACGACTGGCGGTTCCTGCTCGTCGAGCCGGACGCGGACGCCGGGCGGAGCGGGGCGGCCGAGGACGACGCGATGCGGACCGCGGTCGAGCGCGCCGATCCGGGGCTCGCAGACCGGATCGGCGGGATCGTCACCCGGCGCGTCCTCCCCGCGATCGCCACCGGGAACGCGGAGGCGTTCGGCGCGGCCGTCGCGGAGATCGGTCGGCTCAACGGCGCGTGGTACGCCGACGAACAGGGCGGGGTGTACCGGCCGCCGGTCGGCGGGATCGTCGCGTCGCTGTCGGCCGCCTCGGCGGTGTTCGGCGCGGGGCAGTCCTCGTGGGGACCGACGGTCTACGGCGTCACCGACGCGGCCCGCGCGGACGCGGCGCTCGTCGCCGGCGAACGCGCCCTCGACGCGGCCGGGGTCGACGGCGAGGTGTCGGTCGTCCGGGCGTCGAACGAGGGGGCGCGGATCGGGGCGACGGACCCGCCGTCCGCCGACCCGGAGATGGGTAACACTAAACCCCGCGGCGACGGGGCGTAAGCCATGTCCAGTCTTCCGTTCGGGGTCGCGCGCCTCGACTCGATCCTCGGCGGCGGCGCGCCGCCGGGGAGCGTCGTGCTGCTCGCGGGCGAGGCGGGCGCCGGCGCCCGGGAGTTCTGCTACACCAGCGCCGCGATGAACGCCCTGGCGCGCGCCGACGAGGAGCTGTTCGACCTGTACTACGGCGAGGTCGACCCCGACGCGGCGCTGCCCGAGTCGGTCCACTACATCTCCTTTACCGCCGGCACCGACGCGATCACCCGGGAGATGGGGTACACGATGGCAGACGAGATCGTCGACGCGGCGGTCTCGGAGATCTCCTTCCGAGACCTCTCGCCGGAGTACTTCCAGCTGTCGCCGGTGCCCCGCGACTGGTACGAGACGGCGACGGCGTCGATCACCGAACTGGGGGACCGCGGCGAGTACGAGGACGTGCTTACCGCCTTCGGCGACTATCTCTCCGAACACGGCCGGGGGAGCCTCGTCTGTATCGACTCCGTCACCGACCTCGTCTCGATGGTCTCCGACGACACCGACTGGAGCGACGTCGCCATGGTGATGAAGGGGCTGAAGAAGGCGGCCTACGAGTGGGACGCTCTGGTGCTCGTGTTGGTGAACACCGACTCGCTGCGCGACCGCGAGTTCGGCACCCTGATGGACGCCGCCGGCGGGACCTTACAGTTCTCCTGGGAGAGCGGCGGGTCACAGCGCGCTCGGACCATGTTCGTCCGGGAGTTCCGCGGCGTGCTCTCGCAGCTGGAGGCCGAGAACATCGTCCGCTTCGAGACCGAGATCCACGAGGGCGGGTTCGACATCAGCGACGTGCGGAAGATCCGGTAGCGAGCGCGGTCCGCCCGGTACGTCCGCCGTCCTCGCCTCTCTCGACTCGACCCCGCCGCCGAGTATCGATCGGGAGAACGGCGCGACAGGTTACTTAAGCCTCGCCACGCAACGACGGATAGATGACGGAGGACCCGCGATGAGCGACCTCGATCCGGCGGCGGCCGCCCTCGACGCCGCGGCCGAAGACGCCGGCGTGAGCCGCGAGGAGCTCCTCAAGCGCGCGCTCGTCGCGCTCGCGGAGTCCGAGGGGGTCGACGTCCCCGACGCCGAGGAGGTGGCGACGCTCGAGGCGCGCCTCGACGACCTCGACGACGAGCTGGACGAGAAGGTCGCGGACCTCCGCGAGCGGTTCATCGACCTCTACCGCGAGGTGGAGTCGCTCGACGCCGGCGACGGGGAGGCAGCCGCCGGGGGAGACGCGGCGCCCCTCGACGACCTCACCGACGAACTGGAGGAGATAGCCGCCCGGCTGGACCGCCTCGACGCGGCGGTCGCCGACGCCCCGTCCTCGGAGGCGGTCGACGACCTCGACGGCCGGGTCAACGACCTCGACGCCCGCCTCGACGAGTTAGACGCCGTCCGCGACCGACTGGACGCCGTCGACGCCCGCCTCGCCGGAGTCGACGATCGCCTCGACGAGGTCGACGAGCGGGTCTCGGGCGTCGAGTCCGATCTCGCCGGGATCTCCGCGGACGAGCTGACCGAGGTCGACGACAAGCTCTCCCGGGTCGCGAACGCGGTCGTCAAGGTCAAGCGCCGGCTCGACGCGGCCGAGCGCGACCGAGCGGACCGCGAGCGCGTGGACGCGCTGACGCGGACCGCGAACCGGCACGGAGTGCGGACCGCCGACTGCGACTACTGCGGCGGCGGCGTCGAGTTGGGGCTGCTGTCGGCGCCGGAGTGTCCCCACTGCGGGAGTCGGTTCGAGGACCTCGAGCCGAGCACCGGCTTCCTCGGCACGTCGAAGCTCCTCGTCGCGGAGCAGCCCGCCATCGACGGCGACGTCGCGGACGACGAGCGCGACGAGACGAGTCGGACGACCGACCGGACGAGCACCGCCGCGAGCGACGGCGGACCGGACGGGGACGGTCGATGACCGACGGCGATCGGTCGGACGGCGACGGCGATCGGCCGGACGGCGACGGCGATCGGCCGGACGGCGACGGCGATAGGCCGGACGGCGACGGCGATCGGTCGGACGGCGACCACTTCGACGACGGACCCTTCGACGACGGAGCGAGCGACGAGGCCGGCGCCTTCGAAGCTCCCGACGCCGACGGGGCCGACGACCCCTTCGCGGCGCTCGGCGAGGGAGTGGACGACGGCGCCGGATCGAACCGAGACGCGGGCGGCGGTTCGGACGACGCCGACCCAGAACCCCGAACGGACCCGGAACCCGCCGTCCCTCCGGACGACCCGTTCGCCGAGTTGGACGCCGACGCGGGCGACGCGGCGGGCGGAGACGACCCCTTCGAGGCGATGGCGGTGGGCGACGTCGGGGAGGACGTGTGGGAGGCGCTCGACGAGGAGTCGTCGGTCGGCACCGACGCGGCCGGGTTCGACGGCGGAGCCGCTGGCGGCGGGGTCGACGGCGCGACGCGGTCCGCCGGACCGGCGGCGGGCGCCGCGGCGACCGGCGACGAGCGCGTGGTCGACAAGCGGAGCTACTGTCAGCAGTGCCCGCACTTCACGGCGCCTCCGGAGACGGCGTGTACTCACGAGGGGACCGACATCGTCGAGTCGGTCGATTTCTCCCGGTTTCGGGTCCGGAACTGCCCGATGGTCGACGCGAACGACCCGGCGTTCGACGACGAGTAATCGAACGTGGTTTCGCTTCGACGGCGGCGTGACCCGGAGCGATTGCTGAACAGCTTCAAGCGCGCTCGGACGAAAGGGCCCTCGTCTCGTGAAACGCTCCGATTCTACGGGGGTCCGGTCGGTCGAGTTCGGAGCCGGAGCGGTCACCGGCGCGATGGGGGATTCGATTACGGTCATCCCGCTGGTCGTCGCGCTGGCGCTGCTGACGGACGTCTCGCTGCCGCACGCGCTCGTCGCGTTCGGCGCGTTCCAAGTCGTCTGGGGGGTCCGGTACGGCCTCCCGGTGTCCGTCGAGCCGATGAAGGCGCTGGCCGCCCTCGCTATCGCCGGCGCGCTCACCTACGCCGAACTCGCGCTCGCGGGCGTGATACTCGGCGTCCTCCTCCTCGCGATCGGGCTCACGGGAACGCTCGCGCACGTCGAGCGGTGGATCGGCGAACCGGTCATCCGCGGCGTCCAGTTCGCGGTCGGGCTCGTCCTCTTCGAGACGGGGCTCGGACTCGCGGTCGAGGACCCGGCGGTGGCGCTCGCCGGGGTCGCAATCGCGGCTGTGTTCGCGCTCGCGGGCCACGGGAAGGCGAGCGCGCTGGCCGTCGCGGTCGTCGGAATCGCGACCGCGCTCGTCGTCGCGGGAGTGCCGACGCCGCGGCTGCCCGGCGCGCCCCCGACGCCGGCGTTCGGCGCGGCCCTCACGCGCGCCACCTTCGACGGCGTGGCCGCGCAGTTGGCGATGACCATCGGGAACGCCGCGCTGGCGACCGCGCTGCTCTTCTCGGACCTGCTCGACGCCGAGGTGACGCCCGACGAGCTCTCGACGAGCATGGGGATCACGAACCTGATCGCGGTGCCGCTCGGGGGGATCCCGATGTGTCACGGCTGCGACGGAGTGGCCGGCAAGCACGCGTTCGGCGCGCGCACCGGCGGCGCGAACGTCGTCCTCGGCGCCGGCTACCTCGTCGCCGCGCTCTTCGCCACCCCCGCGCTCATCGCGGCGTTCCCGCTGGCGATGCTCGGCGCGCTCCTCGCTATCGTCGCCGTCTCGCTCGCGCGCAACGTCACCGACTCGGGGAACCGCGCGCTCTCGGTCGGGATCGGCCTCCTCGCGCTCGCGACGAACCTCGGTGTCGCGTTCCTCGCCGGGATCGCGGTCCACCTCGCGTGGGAACGGATCGGCGGATAACGGGTCAGTGAGAGGAGACCATTTATAAACACGATGCGGTGGCGCGTGCCGACGAGCGGCCGACAGGCCGCGAGTCGCACGCGCGAGGGAGTCAGTCGCCCGAAGCGAAGCGAGGGCGACTGACGAGGCTGGGGAGGCGTGAGGTGCTGTGCGGAGCGGGGCGGGACTCGAAGGGGCAGTCGCGAGGGCGGCGCACGCTCGCTGTGCTCCTCACTCGGTTGCTCACTGCGTTCGCTCCCTCGTTGCGGTGTCGCCGGCGGCGAAGCCGCCGGCTTTCCGTGGCGCTACGCGCCACGCTACTTGCGTCGCCTGCGCCGCCCTCGCGACTGGGGCTTCGGCGGTCGTCACCGCGGGATCGGTTACAGCGTATCCCCGAGCGGCTGGGGCTTCGGCGGTCGTCACCGCGACGACGGATCAGAGCGTCCCAGTTCCTCCGTCGGGGGCATCGCCAATTCACGGTTGCTCTACGACGCACGCCGCATATCCGGCCGCACCCACTGGACCTATACCGCTCGATACCCTGTTTCCCACGTATATGCAGTTCTGTGACGACTGCGGCTCGATGATGGTCTCTCGCGACGGGGAGATGGTGTGTCAGAACGACGACTGCGGCGCCACGACCGAGCGCGACGAGGCGCTCGCCGCCGAGTTCGAGTCGACGACGGAACAGACCGGCGACGAGGTGATAGAGACGGAGGAGGGCGCGAACTTCGAGGGGAAGCCGACCGCGAACGACGTCGTCTGCGACGAGTGCGGCCACGGCGAGGCGTGGTACACGATCAAGCAGACGGGCGCCGCCGACGAGCCGCCGACGCGCTTTTTCAAGTGTAAGGAGTGCGGCCACCGCTGGCGCGGGTACAACTGACCGCGATGGACTCGGACCCCTCACGGCGACGGCCCCTCAGTGCGTCCGTCGCCCGCGCGCTCGCGGCGCTCGCGGTCGTCGTTCCCGCGGTCTTCCTCGCCGGCCGCGCCGTCGGGTTCTGGCGCGTCAGGCTCGCGGTCGGCAAACTGCTCGCGCTGCTGCCGGACGACGGCGCCCCGGACCACGTTCGGGTGCTGCCGCCGCCGGCGGACGAGTACGCCGGGACGGTCCGGACGAGCCCCGCGGAGACCCGCGCGATGCTCCCGGAGCACGGCTTCTCGGAGCTGATTCGCGCGTACTTCCACGCCTACGAGCGCGACGGGGAGACGGTCCACGAGGTCGGGAGCTTCGTCCACCGGCCCGAGGGGCTCACCGGCGACTGGCAGGTCCACGTCCGGCTGTTTCCCGCGCCCGGCGGCGGCACCGAGGTGTGGGCCCACTGGGAGCGGAACCCGTACGTGGCGCCGCTGGCGCACCTCCGGATGGAGGGGTACGACCCAGCCCGCGGCGAGCGGATGGCAGCGGAACTGATAGACGACCTCCGGTGAGCGGCTCCGGCTCAGTTCGAGCCTCTCCGGACTCCTCTGATCCACCTCCGCACGCATCTGCGACCTCCGTTTGGACCGCGAGGAGAGCGCTGAAACGATAGTCGAACGCGGCGAACCGGTTCGGTGCGCGCGACGCGATCGCCCGGGCCGAACCCGGAATCGGCCCCTATCGAGTCACCCGGTGTCGTTTCACGCGCTACCGTTTACCACAGCAGCGCAGTCTACCGATTTGTTCGAGTACGCCGCGATTAAGCGCGTAAATCCGGCCGAAACACGACTGAATTCCGCTGTAGCGTTTGGCCGGTTCATATGATTCGACGAGAGAGGTCGGGGCACGATGAACACCGAACGCGTCGCACTGGTCGCGGTCACGCTTGCGCTCGTCGTCGGCGGGGTCGCGACGCTGCTCGCACCGACCGTCGTCTCCGGTCCCGGGGCCGCTCCCGGCCAGGCGTCGGCCACCACCGCCGTCACCGACGGCGGACTCGGATCGCTGTTCGGGGTCGCGCTCTGGGGCGTGACGCTCCTGTTCGGCGCGACCGCGCTCGTCTGGTTCGTGCTCACGACCGTCGTGGGCGCGGGCTACGAGACGCCCCCGAACGAGTACGGCCTCGACGAGGTTCAGGTCCGCATCATGACCGTCGACGCCGCCGAGGTCGTTCAGGAGACGATCGACTCGCTCCCGGACGGGCTCGACGACGTCCACGTGATCGCGGAGTCGCCGATCGACGTGCGCGGGGCGACCGTCCACGCCGTCCCGGACGAGTTCTCGTGTCACGCGGTCCGGAAGGGCCGCGCGCAGGAGTGGGCTCGGCGGGCGCTCGACTGTCGGACGGAGTTCGTCCTCTACTTGGACGAGGACAGCGTCGTCGAGTCGTTCGACGGGCTGCCGGACGCCGACATCGTCCAGCTCCGCGAGAAGCCGCGTCGCACGGACTCGAGCCTCAGCTACCTGGCCGACGTGTACCGGATGGGCGTCCAGATCGAGCAGCGCGCGTTCGCGCGGCTCTCGATCCCCCTGTTCGCGTGGGGCGGCGGCATCGCCGTTCGCACCGAGGTCGAGGAGAAGACCACCTGGGACCGCGAGACGCTGGTCGAGGACACCGCCTTCGTCTGGGCGGCTTTCCGCGAGCTCGACGTGACGTTCGCGCTGTCGGACGCGGTCTGTCGCAACGAGGCGCCGCCGTCGCTGTACGAGATCCTCCAGCAGCGCCGTCGCTGGGCGGCCGGGAACGTTCAGGCGTCGACGATGCTCCCGCTGCGGTACGAGCTGCTGACGCGGGTCCGTAACTACGCGTGGGCGCTCTCGCCGATCGTCACCCTGCTCGTCGTCCCGCTGTCGCTGTTGAGCGTCACCATCGCCTACAGCGGGCTCTTCTTCGCCGCGTCGATGGGCCTGGCGCTGTGTACGCTCGGCTGGTTCCTCCTCGGCGTCGCTTACTACGGGGACGACCACCACCACTGGGCGCTCGCGGTCCCACTCGCGCCGCTTATCACCGTCGTTCACTCGATGGGGACCGTCGCCGGGATCCTCAACCCTCCGGAGACGTTCCGGGTGACGACGAAGGTCGGCAGCGACTGATCCCGCCGCGAGGCCGCTCGATCTCCTTTTCGGCCCCGACTCGTGCTCACTCGCGCAGCCGCGGCGCGAGGAACTCGGCGACCGTCTCTCCGACGCGCGCCGCCCGACCGACGAAGAAGTGGTCCGACTCGAACGCGACCGTCTCGACGCCTAACGCCTCCGCCCGCTCGATCACGGGCTCCCAGTCGGCGGTCGAGTCCCGGGTCGCGTACACCACTCGGACCGGCACGCCGCGGTCGACGACCTCGCCGAGCGCGGCGACCGCGTCGACGTCGGGGTTCAGCCGCGCCGTCGGCGCGAGCGCGCAGACGGCCGCGAGCCCGGGCCGCGACGCGGCCGCGACGAGCGCGACCGTGCCGCCGAACGAGAATCCGAACAGCCCGACGCGCCCGTAGCGGTCGAGCGCCCAGCCGACCGCCGCGTCCGCGTCCGTGCTCTCGCCGTACCCCTCGTCCCAGTCGCCGTAGTCGAACCGGAGGCAGTCGATTCCGCGGTCGGTCAGGGCGTCGCTCACGGCCGTCAGGCGCTCGTCGCCGCGGTGACCGCGCTGTTGCGGGTGCGGCGGACAGGCGACGACGACCGCGTCGGCGTGGGGCGCGTCCTCGGCGTCGGCGTGGGGCGTGTCCTCGGCGTCGGCGTGGGGCGCGTCGCTCGCCGCCGTGTCGAGGGTTGCGCGTACGTCGCGGCCGCCGGGGATCAGGACGGTGTCGCTCACGGGAGATGAGACCGGATCTCGTCGGGGTCGTTCAGGGGACCTGCGTCACGCGCTCGACGTTGTCCAGTTCCCCCAGGTCGGCCGCGAGCGCCTCCTGATCGACGGTCGCCTCGTAGTAGAAGACGAGGTCGAAGGTGCCGTCGCGGAGGAGCTGTTGGCACTCCCAGACGAACTCCTCGCCGTCGAGCGTCAGCCCCTGGAACTGGTTCGAGGAAAAGTCCGTGTCGTCGTTACCCGCCTCGATGTACGTCTCGCCTTTCCCCGCGTGGTCGGCGATGACCTCGTTTGCGGCGACCGTCAGCTCGTGCATCTCCAGGTCCTGCTGACCGCCGAGGTCCGTGTGGACGATACAGCCCACCAGCTCGATGTCGCCGGGCTCAAGCAGGGCCTTCGTGCGGGTGTACAGGTCCGAGTCGACGGTCTCGCTCATGCGTCTCCCTTCCGGCTCCCGTAATAAACGGGTGACGGTTCCCGGGGCGGCGCGCCCCGCCGGGGCAGCCGGCTCTCAACGACGGAGCGACACGACGACTTCGTCCCCGCTCGGGTCGGCCTCGACCAACCCGTCGTCCGCGAGGTCGTCGACCAGCCCGCGGAGCCACTCTCGGCCGCGTTCGCCGTCCGGCGCGTAATCCACTCGGATCCGGTGGCCGAGCGCGTCGAGCTCCATCTCGTCGTGTTCACCGAGAAGCCGAACGATCCGGCCCCGGAACTGCCGCCGGCTCCCCTCGAAGCTGGGCTGTTCCGGCACGTCCGGGGCCGTGAAATCTCCGGTCTGGTAGGCGGCACACCACTCGCGCCACGGACAGCCCGCCTCGTCGCAGCGCGGGCGCTTCCCGCAGGCGACGCCGCCGAGCTCCATGATCGCGTTGTTCCACACCCGCGACTCGCCCGCCGGCATGAGCCGGGAGGCGACCCGCTCGAAGGCGTCGTCGTCGTCCGGTACGTCGAACGCGCGGTACAGCACCCGCTTCACGTTGGTGTCGACGACGGCGTCGCCGTTGTCGAACGCGAACGACGCCACCGCGTTGGCGGTGTAGGGGCCGACGCCCATCAGCTCGCTGAGGCCGTCCGGGTCCTTCGGGAACGACCCGCCGAACTCCGCCTCGACCTGTTCGGCCGCCTCGTGGAGGTACTTCGCGCGGTTGTTGTACCCCAGCGAGTGGTCCGACCAGAAGGCGACCACGTCGGCGCGGTCGGCCGCGGCGAGGTCGGCGGTCGTCGGCCACTCGTCGAGGAAGTTCTCCCACGCGGGCACCACGCGGTCGAGCTGGGTCTGCTGGCTCATCACCTCGCTGACGAGTATCTCGTAGGGGTCCTCGGTTCGGCGCCACGGGAACTCGCGGTGGTCGGCCTCGTACCAGTCGACGAGCGCGTCGCGGACCGCGTCGAGGTCGGTCGGGAGCTCGGGGACGCTCTCCGCGTCGGTCATGCGGATCGCTCCGGCCGGCGGCGGTTTATCGGTGCTGGTCCCCGTCGGCGCGGACCGGGTCCATCGTCCGCGGGTCGCGGTCGGGACCCGGGTATGCCCCGCCGACGGCGTCCGGGTACAGCTTCGCCGGGTCGAACACCGTCGCGAACGCGCGCGGCTCCCGGACGCTCACGGGCAGGCGGTCGCGCAGTCCGGCGGCGGCCCCCGGCCCGGTCAGCGAGGGGTCGAGGCTCACGATCTGCATCGCGCCGCCGCGGTAGGCGGACGCCAGCGCGGGGTGATCGACCGGGGGCTGCGCGACAGGCTCGCGCCACCCCGTCGCCGCCGCGCGCCAGTCCGCCGCGAGGTCGGGGTCCGACAGCGACGCGATCACCGACTCGGCGTCGTCGAGGAGCGGGTCGCTGGCGACGAGCGTCGTCCAGGCGTGCGACCGGAGGACGTCGAGGGCCTCGCGGGCGGCGCCGCCGACGAGGAGGTCCGCCGCGAGCGCGTCGGCGTCGACGACGACGCGGGCCGGACTGGGGTCGAGGGGGTCGCCGACCGCGTCGCCCGCGGAGCCACCCTCCCCTCGGTCGGAGGCCGAACGCACGTCGTCGACCGCGCGCCGCACGTCCGCTTCGTCGAGGTCGCCGCCGAGCGCGGTCGCGCGCTCGAACAGGTCGGCGAAGGTCATACCAGCCGGTCGGCGCCGCGGGCGTATCGTCCTTGCGGCCGCGGTCGAGCGCCGACCTCGGACCTCCGGACTCGTCGCGCGAGCCCGGAGTTATTGGTCGCTCGGTCCGAACGCGACGGCGTGAGCGACCGATCCGCCCCCGATCCGACCGTCGCCGTCCCGCAGGTCCCCGTCGACGACCTCCGCGTCGACGCGAACGCCGAGCGGTTCCGGCGCCGAGCGGCCGGCCTGTCGAACGGAGTCGACCTCGCCGTCTTCCCCGAGTACGCGCTCACGGGGTTCGCGGCCGACGAGCGGCTCCGGGAGACAGCGCTTCCTCGGGACGCCGCGCGCGAACGGCTCGAATCCGTCGCGGAGGCGGCCGACGCGGCCGTGATCGCGGGCTACGCCGAGCGCGACGGGGCGGGCGTGTACAACGCGACCGCGTACGTTCCGCCGCCGGACCGCGCCGCGCGCGACGGCCCGGGCGCGGAGACAGGCGACGGCCAGGGCTCGGCCGCGACCGCCGACCGCGGTGGATTCTCCGTCTATCGCAAGCGACACCTCTGGGACGAGGAAGGGGCGTGGGTCGAGCCCGGGACCGAGCGCGTCGTCGTCGAGACGCCCGCGGGACCGACCGGGCTGTTGACCTGCTACGACCTCAACTTCGTCGCGGAGAGCGCGTGGTTCGCGGAGCGCGCGGTCGACGCGCTCGTCGTCGTCGGCGCGTGGCCCGCCGACCACGTCGCGAACTGGCGGCTCCTGTGCCGCGCCCGCGCGCTCGACGGCGTCAGGTGGGTCGTCGGCGCCGGCCGCACCGGGAGTTCGGGCGGCGGGCGGGCGACCGACGAGGCGACGTACGCCGGCAACTCCCTCGTCGCGCGGCCGGACGGCGCGGTCGCGGTCGAGCTCGACCGGGCGCCGGCGACGCTGACTGCGACGCTCGACCGCGACACCCTGTCCGCCCAGCGGGACATCGTCGGCGCGCTCGACGAGCTATAGAAAATAATTTTGGTAATATTGAAAGAGTAGTTTCTATAATAGAAGCTATTAAGTGGGTCGCACGCGTATGAACAGTTGAAATGAGTACCCAGAAGCAGGCCCGTCAACGGTACGGCGACGTTCACGAAAGCGAAGCGCTCCGCGTCCCCGAGGAGAAGGCCGAACAGCTCGTCGACGCGCTCAACAGCGACCTCGCGGCGACGTACGTCCTCTACCACCAGGTCAAGAAGCACCACTGGCTCGTCGAGGGCGCCGAGTTCCTCGACATCCACGAGTACCTCGGCGAGGTCGCGGCCGACCTCGAGGAGGGCGCCGACGTGCTCGCGGAGCGCGCGCAGGCGCTCGGCGGCGTGCCGCTCTCGGGCGGCGCGAACTACGAGGAGCACGCGCCGGTGACTCCCGAGGACGCCGACGCCTACGACATCCGGACGTCGCTGGAACACGACCTCGAGATGTTCGGCGACATCACCGAGCAGCTCCGCGAGCACATCCAGCTCGCCAACAACCTCGGCGACTACAACACCGAGGAGCAGCTCCGCGACATCCTCGAAGACGTCGAGGAACACGGCCACCACCTCGAACACTACCTCGAGGACGACACGCTCGTCACGAGCGAGACGCTCGAATAGGCCGACAGCGGCGGGCCTTTTCAGGACGATCCGGAATTCAATTTTCGTGTTTTTCACGCCCCGACCAGCGGCGACACCGGCGACGAACCGGCCGTTCAGTCGAGGTCGGGCGCCCGCTCGCCCGCAGGGACGACAATCTCCAGCCAGTTCTCCTCGGGCGGGAGCGGACAGGAGAACGTCTCGCTGTACGCGCAGAAGGGGTTGTACGCGAGGTTGAAGTCGACCGTGACGGCGTCCCCGTCGTCGAGCTCCCGCTCGGGCGCCAGATCCATGTACCGCCCCTGGTGGTACGTCTGTTGGCCGGTCGTCTTGTCGCGGAATGGCACGAATATCTCCCCGTCGTCGCCCTCCTGCTGGTAGCCCGCCAGCGTGTGCTCTTCGCCGCCGATCTCGAACGCGAACGTGACGACGCGGAGGTACCGCACCGGGTTGCTCGCGGTCGTCTCCATCTCGACGGGGTCGGGCTCGTCGTGAACGGTGACGGTCGCCTCGACGCGGTAGGTCGGGTCCGGCTCGAAGTAGTCGAGCCCGTCGAACTCGTCGCGCTGCTCCGGCGGGATCGGTGACTGCGGGTGGTCGGCGAAGAACTCGTCCTTCTCCCGGCGGTTCGCGCGGAGCCGCTCGGCGTAATCCTCGCTCATGCCCGGCCCGACGGGCGCCGGCGGTTTCAGGCCCGCGGTTCGGTCGGCGACGCGGCCGGACGGCGACGCGGAGCCGGCGACGCGGCCGGACGGCGACGCGAAGCCGGCGACGGCACCAGGTCCGCCCGCGATCTCAGAGCTTCTGGAGGTCCGCCAGGCAGTCGTCGAGGTCGCGGTTCGATGTCGCCAGCGACACGCCGTCGACGCGGGCGAGGTCGGCGGCGTGGTCCCACAGGGCGCCGTCCTCGATCCCGTGGAGCACGACCGCGTTCGGGGTGGGGCTCACGACCCGCAGCGCGACGAGCGGCGACTCGCCGCGCGTCACCCGCGTGAACACGAGCGCCCGGTTCGTCGACTGGCCGTACAGCCGGTAGAACTCCTCGCTGGAGAGGCGCGTGATCGCCTGGATAGAGTCGATGACGGTGTGGCCGTTCACGTGGTCGTGGTCGCCGCGCACGATCTCCGTCGCGCCCATCGCCTCGTAGAACTCCTCGAGGGGCACCGCCGTCGAGTACTCGCGGAGGTCGTGGACGATGTCGCTCTCGAACCCGGCCGAGAGCACGCGGGCGTGCTGGCGGAGCCGGCCGCCGCCGCGGCGCTCGTCGATGTCGAGCAGCCCCTCGACGGTACGGCGGACCACGCCGATGCCGGGGCTCTCGCGGCGACCGCTCTCGTAGTCGGAGACGACGGAGGAAGAGACGCCGAGCTGGTCGGCCAGCTCCGTCTGCGAGACGTCGAAGTCCGTCCGCCACTTCCGGAGGGTCGCGCCCGGGTCGTCGCTCAACGTTATCTCGCCGGCGATCCGGCGAGAGAGCTCCTCGCGTGCGTCGCTCATGCCGTGAACGGACGGCCGAACGCCGCAAAAGGGTACCGTTCGTCGCGCGTCGAAAGCCGCGCAGCCTACTCAAGGTACAGCGAGTAGACGATGACCGCGAACCCGACCGCCGTGAGGAGGCCGTCGATGGCGATGCCGACCGCCAGATCAGCGCCGATTATCTGATGGGAGACACCACCCAGCAGCGCCCCGACGGTGACGATGCCGAAGCCGACGCCGAGCTCGCGCAGCGACCGGTCGCCGGTCCGGTCGTACGCGCGGAGCGCGTAGTAGGTGATGCTGCCACCGAGCACCAGGATGGCGGTCTTTGCGACGATGATCGTCAGGTCGATGTAGGGGTTCATGTTTCCTCTCGTAGCTCCGACCACAGGTCGGCCAGACGCTCGTCTCGGGTCCGCTCGGGCCGAGAGAACTCCACGTCGAACTCGCGACGGTCCGCGTCGCCGTCGGCGCCGTCGTCGACCGAGACGGTGACGGTGTCGAACGACACCGAGTACCGCGTCGTGTGCTGTCCGTCTCGCCGGATGTCGGTCGACTCCGACAGCAGGGAGGCGTCGGTGAGCTTCTCCAGTTTCCGGTAGGTCGTCGACAGGGGGATGTCGCACTCCTCGGAGAGTTCGCTCGCGGTCTTCGGCTCGGTGAGCGCCGCGACGATCCGACGGGCCGCGTCGTCGGCCAGCGCGTCGAGCACCTCGTCGACCGACGGCGGCTCCGGCTCTCGCGACGGGTCCCGCACCATGCGTGACGCTTCGGCCCCCGGAACTTAAACCATCGAACTTCGGTCCGCCGCCGCGCGAGTCCGCCCGTTTTTGTACGGTCGCGGCGTATCGCGGTCCGATGGACACGTGGAAGCGGCGAGTCGTGCTGTACGCGGTCTTTCTCGGCGCCATGCTCACGTTCACCGCCGTCGTCTATCGGTGGGGCATGCGCGTCTTCGAGGAGGACCCCCGAACGCTGATCGAGTCCTTCCAGTTCGCGATCGAGATGTTCACGACGACCGGGTTCGGCGGCGACGCGTCGTCGTGGCAGAGCCAGCAGATGCACGCGTTCGTCGCCGTGATGGACCTTGTCGGGATGGTACTGCTCATCGGCGCGCTCCCCGTCGTCGCGACTCCCCTCCTTGAGTCCGCGTTCGCGACGACCGTTCCCCGGTCGCTGGAACGGGAGATGGCGGGGCACGTCGTGGTCGCGTCCGACACCACGCGCTCCGACGCGCTCCTCGACGAGTTCGAGTCGGAGGACGTTCCGTACGTGGTCGTCGAGCCCGACCCCGATCGGGCGTCGGCGCTGTACGAGGCGGGACACACGGTGATCCGCGCCGACCCGGAAACGACCGAGGGGCTCTCGAACGCGCGCCTGCCGGCCGCCCGCGCCCTCCTGACCGACGTCTCGGACCGGGTGGACGCGAGCATCGTCCTCGCCTCGAAGGAGCTCTCGACGGACGTCCGCGCGATCAGCGTCGTCGAGGATCCGAGCCGCGAGCGCTACCACCGCCTCGCCGGCGCGGACGAGGTGTTCTCCCCGCGGTCGCTGCTCGGCGAGAGCCTCGCCTCGAAGGTGACCACCGCGGTGCGGACCGACCTCGACGAGGCGGTCGCGATCGGCGACTCGCTGCGGATCGCGGAGGTGTCGATCCACCACGGAAGCGGGCTCGCCGGGTCGACGCTCGCCGGGAGTCGAATCGGCGAGCGGACCGGGGTCGACGTGATCGGCGCGTGGTTCAACGGGTCGTTCGAGGCGGCGCCGCCGCCGGACGCGACGCTTTCGGCCGGCACCGTGCTCCTCGTCTCGGGGACCGAAAGCCAGGTGGAGCGACTCGTCGATCTGACGAACTCGGCGGCCCGTCGGTTCGGCGCGGGCGAAACGGTCGTCATCGGTCACGGCCAGGTCGGAGAGACCGTCGCGAACGCCCTCGAAGACGCCGGTCTCCCGGTGGTCGTCGTCGACCGAGACGGCGGCGACGCGATCGACGTGGTCGGGGACGCGACCGACCCGGAGACGCTGCGGGACGCCGGCGTCGCGGACGCGCGGACCGTCGTCCTCGCGCTCCCCGACGACACGACCGCGGAGTTCGCGACGCTCGTGGTCCGCGACCTGGCGCCGAACGTGGAGGTCCTCGCGCGGGTCGAAGACCCCGAGAGCGTCCCGAAGATGCACCGCGCCGGCGCCGACTACGTGCTCTCGCTCGCGACGGTGACCGGTCGGATGTCCGCGTCGGCCGTGCTCGCGGACAGAGACGTGCTCTCGCTCGACACGCACGTCGAGGTCGTCAGGAGCGAGGCGCCGTCGCTGGCCGGTCGGACCGTCGGCGAGGCGTCCGTCCGCGAGGTCACCGGCTGTACCGTCATCGCGATCGAGCGCGGCGACGACCTCGTTACGGACGTCGGCCCCGAGACGCGGATCGAGCGCGGCGACGAACTCGTCGTCGCCGGCACCGACGATGGGGTCCGCGCGTTCGAGCGCGCGTTCGCCTGAGCCGGCCCCCGACGCCGGTCCCGCTCGCGCCGCCGTTCCCCGCCGGGACGAGTCGAACGCTTCAAGTATTCGCTGGCTGTTCATACCCGTATGAAAGACCAGGGACGCTCCGCGCGCAAGCGGACCGGCGGCCGACTCAAGCACGCCTCGAACAAGAAGCGCCACCAGCTCGGCCGCGAGCCCGCCGAGACGACGGTCGGCGAAACGCGACTCCAGTACATCGACGCCCGCGGCACGGACAAGAAGGTCCGCGCGCTCTCGACGAACGTCGCGCAGGTCGCCGCCGACGGCGACGTCAGCGAGGCCGACATCGAGAACGTCGTCGACAACCCCGCGAACGTCAACTACGCCCGCCGGAACATCGTCACGAAGGGCGCGATCATCGAGACGTCCGCCGGCCGCGCCCGCGTCACCTCCCGTCCCGGGCAGACCGGCCAGGTCAACGCGGTCCTGATCGACTGACGCCGACGCGCGCTCCGTCGCCCGGCGTCTCCGGTCGACGCCTTTCTGAAGGTATTTCCCCTCGCTCGTCCACCACCGACGCGTGTACCTCGGCGTCGACGAGGCCGGCAAGGGTCCCGTTCTCGGACCGATGGTCGCGGCGGCGGTGCTCGCCGACCCGGCGAGCCTCCCGGCCGACGTGGACGACTCGAAGCGGATAGCGCCGTCCAGGCGCGAGGGGATGGCCGCGGCCCTCCGGAACGACCCCGATATCGCCGTCGGCGTCGCTCGCGTCGAGCCCGCCGAGATCGACCGACCGGACACCGACATGAACACGCTCACCGTCCGTGGACAGGCGCGGGCGGCGCGAATAGCGCTTTCTGGGAGCGTCGCGGCCGGTCTCGGAGAACCGGTCCGCGTCGTCGCGGACGCCGGGGACACCAGCGAGGCGCGGTTCGCGCGCCGCCTCCGGGAGTTCGTCGAGGACACCGACGAGAACGAGGTCCCAGAAGCCGGCGAACCCTTCCCGTCGGTCGACGTGACGGCCGCCCACGGCGCCGACGGGGACGACCCCGTCGTCGGCGCCGCGAGCGTCGTCGCCAAGGTGGCCCGCGACCGGCGAATGGCCGCGATCGACGCGGCGTACGCCGAGTACGACGACCTCGGGAGCGGCTACCCGAGCGACCCGGTCACCCGGGCGTTCCTCCGCGAGTACGTCGCCGAGACGGGCGGTCTCCCCGACTGCGCCCGTCGGTCGTGGGCGACCTGCGACGACGTGCTCGCGGCCGCCGAGCAGTCCGCGCTCGACGAGTTCTGACCGATCCGACGGCCCGGCGTGGCACCGGCTAGAACAGCCCGGCCGCGAGGCCGCCGACCGCGCCGACGAACGCCTCCCACACCGAGAAGCCGGTGGCGATCGCTAACACGGTGTCCGCGCCGAAGAAGGCGAAAAGCAGCGCGGAGCCGAGGTGCGCGAGCCGCATGTCGACCCGTCCGGCGAAGGTGTGGAAGAAGTACGCGTTCGCGATGCTCACCGGGATGATCGCGAGCATCTCGCCGGCCCAGATGGCGGAGGTGGCGCCGTACTGGACCGCCAGACCGATGGTGACGAGCTGGGTCTTATCGCCGAACTCGCCCGTCGCGGTGAGCGCGAAGATGGGGAGGAAACCGCCGAGCGACCCCGAGTACCGGTCGAGTCGCCCCGGTAGCGAGAGGTCGTCGAACGCGGCCATCCCGCCGTCCGTGCGCTCCGCCTCGGCGCTCGTTCCGCGGGGCGGCGCAGAGCGGTACAGGAGCACCGCGAAGGTGAAGAACAGGGCTGCGGTCACGGCGTTGAGCGCGAGCGGCGGCAGCGCCGACTGGAGCGCTTGGCCGAACGCTATCTCGACGGCGGTCCAGCCGGCGAACGCGGACCCGGCGGCGGCGACGACGATCTTCGGATCGTACCGCGTCGAGAGCCCGGCGATCATCAGCTGGACCTTCTCGCCCGGCAGCACGACGAGCTGAGCGGCGAACGCGACCGCGACGATCTCGACGTAGCCGATCATGCGTCTCCCGCCTCCTGGCCGTCGGTCGCGGCGGTCGACTCCGCGGCGCGGCGGACGGACACGCGGTCCGCGACCGCCTCCGGCAGCCCGTGTTCGCTCCCGTCGCTCGTCCGCACGGTGACGAGGCCGAAGGACGTGACGTCGACGACCTCGACGGTCGTGCCCGGAGTGATCCCGGCGTCGACGAGGAACTCCAACACGTCGGGGTCGCGGTCGCTGACGCGAACGACCGTTCCCCGCTCGCCGGGATCCAACGCCGCGACGAGCGCCGTTCCGCCGTCCTCCGGCGTCGACAGGTCCGCGGGCGGGATCGGATCGCCGTGCGGGTCGGCGGCGGGGTAGTCGAGCACGCGCTCGACGCGCCGCGTGAACTCCTCGCTGACGTGGTGTTCGAGCGCGTCGGCCTCGTCGTGGACCTCGGTCGGCTCGTAGTCCAACTGGTCGGCGAGGAACGCCTCGATGAGCCGGTGCCGGCGGACGACCTCCAGCGCGGCGACCTCGCCGGCGGGCGTGAGTTCGACGCCCGTGTACTTCTCGCGGGAGAGCAGTCCCCGCTCCGAGAGCGTTTCGACCATGCTCGTCACCGTTGCGGGGGTCTTCTCGAGCGCCTCCGCGATCTGCGAGGTCGAGACGGGCGGCCCCGCCCGCGACTCGATCCGATAGATCGCCTTGAGATAATCCTCGACGGCGTCGGTGGGCATACTTGTTTTTGACCGGTCTAAATTAATAGTTTGTCGGGTTGATCCCTCGTTTCCGAGTAACGCTCAACGCCGATTCGATCGGGTCGACGAACGCACGAAATGACACTCAGAATCCGAGGGAACTGACCGTTCGTGGTATCGACTCGACCCGGGTGTCGGCGGCGGGCGGTCCGGGGCCGGCTTACTTCACGGTCAACAGCCGGCGAAGGATGTCACCGTACGCGGGACGGGTGATCAGCACGCCGATCAGCACGCCGAGGACGGTGAAGATGGCGAACCCGGAGAGGTCGCCGAGCGAGAGCACCATCAGCGGCGACATCGCGATGATCGTCGTGGCCGCGGCCGCGCCGATGACCCAGAAGGCGCGGCGGAACCGCGAGTCGAACACCGTCCGAGAGTTCACCTCGCCTTCGCTCATCACCTCGTCGGCGATGATGACGAGGTCGTCGACGCCGGTCCCGACGACCGCGATGAAGCCGGCGATCACCGCGAGTTCGAGCGGGTAGCCGAGCAGCGCCGCGAATCCGAGCAGGGCGTACACCTCCACCAGCGCCGTGACGATCATCGGCAGCGCGACTCTGGGCTCGCGGTAGCGCAGGAACACCATCCCGGCGACGGCGAACACCGAGAGGACGCCGATGACCAGCGAGTACGTCCGGAAGTTCTCTCCCTGCGCGGCCGAGATGGACGACGACGTCCCCCTGCCGCTGATGTCGAGTTCGGCGGGCAGCGCGCCGGCGCGGAGGTTCAGCGAGATGGACCGGGCCTCGGAGAAGTTTCCGGTGGTGAGCCGGAAGTTGCCGGTTTCGGCCCACGAACCGCGCGCCATGCTGTCCGCGAGGTCGGGGGCCATCCCGAAGGAGTTGACGACATCGCCGTCGACGACGAGCAGGAGGCACGGGGTCGTCGTCTCGCCCGTCTCCGGGTTGTACCGGCACGTATCGCCCCGCGATTCGTACGCCTGCGGGAAGCCGCGCTGAACCACGGCCGCTTGGAAGGCGTGCGCCGGCGACTGCTCGCCGTCCGGAGCGGTGTTCCGAACGGTGACCGGAACGTACGCGCCCGTGCCCCGATCCCGCTGTGTCGCGGTGCCGATCTCCTCGAAGTCGTCTTGGATCAACACGCCCTCCTGAACGGCGGTGCCGTTGCCCTCGGGGTACGCGATGTCGATCCGGACGGTCCCGCGCTCCTCGAGGAGGTCGATCACCTCCTGTCGGCCCTGTCCGGGGACTTCGACGAGGATGAAGTACTCGCCCGTGATCGACTGGACCTGCTGGACGGTCCCGCCGGAGAGCCCCGCCTCGTTGATCTTCCCTTGGATGACGTTTATCGTCTCCTGGCGCGTCTCGCTGGTGACGCCCGACCGGATCTGCTCGTACTCGTAGCCGGCGGCGTCCATGGCCGCTCGGAACTGGGCTTCCGTCACCGACGGCTCGGTGACCTCCACCGCGCTCTCCTCGGGGACGACCCCGACGTTCCGCGTCGACGCGTTGTCGAGTTCGGCGGCGACCGCCTCCGCGACCGCTCCGGGGCTGTCGCCGCCGAACGCGACGCCGGTGGCGGTGTATCCCGACAGCGGCGCGCGGACGCGGGTCCCGCCCGCGAGATCGAGCCCGTACTGGAGGTTCGTGATTCCCTGTTTGGCCTCGCTCGCGTTCTCGCCGGGCGCCGGCTCCGGACCGAATCCGGGCGCGAAAAGCGCCACCGACGACCCGATCACGACGACGACGAGCAGCAGGATCCGCCAGTTCTTTTTGATCGGTTCCAGCATTAGCGTCCTCCCTCCTCGAACTTGTACCAGCGAAGCAGCGAGACGTTCATCAGATACGTGTTCATCAGGTCGGCGCACAGCCCGACCGAGAGGATGATCCCGATGTCGCGGAGGAGCCCGATCCCGAACACCCAGGCGACGACCGCCATCACGACCATCGCCGCGATGGAGGTGAGCGTCATCGTCACCCCGGTCCGCATCGCGCGGCTGACCGATTCGTAGAACCCGCCGGTGCGGCGCAGCACCGAGTCGTTCAACAGGATGTCCGAGTCGACGCTGTACCCGATGATCATCAGGAGCGCGGCGATCGTCCCCAGCGTCATCTCGATGCCGAGCAGGTTCATCGCCGCGATCGGTATTACCAGATCGGAGAACGCGGACGCGATGACCGCTAGCGAGGGGATGAACGTCCGGAACAGCGCGAACACGAGCACGCTCATCCCGAAGAACGCGAGCGCCACGCCGAAGAGGGCGGTCCGCGCGGTGTCGCTCGCGAAGCTCGGCGACACCTGATCGACTGCGGTCGTGTTAAACCCCGCCGCCTCCGCCTGTCCTTGGAGATCGTTGGCCAGCCCCTCGGGATCGTTCTGGGACGCCTGGAACGTGACGACGACGACGTCGTCGTCGCCCGGGAGCGTCTGGGCCGGGATCGTCTGGATCGCGTCGGGCTCGCGGTCGAAGGCCGTCCGGATGCGCTGTTCGACGTTGTCCCCGTCGTCCGTGACTCGCAGTTCGACGCCGCCGGTGAACTCCAGTCCGAGATTCGCCGGCGCACCGGTGGCGACGAACCAGCCGCCGATGATCGCCAGCGCGAGGACCAGAAAGGCGAGCGGCACCGCCGCGAGCTGCCGGTTCGAGTAGTCGGTGTAGTTGATCGCCGGCACCTCGATCGCTACCATAAATACCGCTTCCTCTGCGGGCGCGAATAAGCCTTCTTATCTGGTAGGATACCGCGTCTCGTCCGGGGCCCCCGCGTCGACTACGCGGTCGCTCTCTCCGGTCTGGCGGCAACAATTATGCCGAAGTGCGTGTTCCGCCAACGTATGGTCGTCGAGTCGACAGTGAGGGAGACCGCGATCGCGTACGCGGAGCGCGAACTGTACGACGGCGCCGTCGAAGTCACGTTCGTCGGGATGGCGGACGCGCCGAAGGGAACCCGCGTCGGCCTCGAAGTCCAGCTGAAGGACGGCAGCCTCTTCGGCGCCTTCCTCGGAGCGCTCGTGGGGGCGTTCGTCGGGGTCCTCCTGAGCCTCATCCTCGTCTTCGTTCTCCCCCAGCTCATCCCGGTCCTCGTCGTCGCCGGGGTCGCGGGAGGCGCGTACGTCCTGTATCGCGGGATGGCGCCAACGGAGTACGCGACGGTTACCGTCGACACGGACGGCGGCGTGGTGATGTCGAACCGCGACTACGAGGCGGGGGACTTCGACGACGTCCTGGACCGACGCGTCTCGGCCCGGGGCGCGGAGGCGCGTCACGAGGCCGACGCGAAGCGCCGCGCGGAGCCGGGTCCGTCTCCGTTCGAGGTGATGGACGCGTTCTTCGGCTCCGGAGACACGAGTTCCGGCTCCGACGACGCGTTCACCGAGCCGGACCGCTGTCCGGAGTGCGGCGAGAGGGACACCCTGCTGTCGCCGCAGTTCTCCGAGCTCGGCCCGGGCCGCTACCAGTGTGCCGACTGCGGCCACATCGTCAACCTCGCGGGGAGCGATTGAGCGACGGCGAACTCCCCGCCGCTACGGGAGGTATCGAACCGCGACGACCCCCGGTTCCGACCGAATTTCGACGCGGTTCACGCCGAGGCGGGCCGCGCGCGAGAGCGTTCCCTCGCGGTCGTCGATGACGTCGGCGACCGCCTCGTCGGTCTCCGATTTCGGCGGCGTCAACACGTGGACCTCGCCGACGCCCGCACGCGGCTCCCGGGCCAGTTCCCCCGTCGGGGTCTCCGCGGCGAGTTCGCGCTCGTGGACGGTCGGCGGCTCCGGGCTCTCCTCGATCGACAGGGACCGCCGCTCCGCGACCTCGATCACCTGATAAGTGACCTCCAGCGGCGGATCGGGGGCGACGGTCGCCTCGACGGCGTCGTCGACGTCGAGGCCGGGGTTGGAACTCAGCGTGTGGACCTGTCCGTCGCGGACGTCTTTCAGCACGGCCGACTCGCTCTCGACGTGCGTGACGAGGAACGTGCTCTCCTTCTCGTCGGTCATTGCGCCCGGATAGTCGGCCGAGCGACTTCGAGCTTTCGAGGCGCGGCCGACGGCGCTCCGTTCACGTCGACTCGTCGGCGTCGACCGAGGGGTCGGCGTCGGCCGACGGCTCGCCCGCCACCGCCGCGTCGCCGTCCGCCCCGCCGCGGAGTCGGAAGTGGGTCGCGAAGACCGCGAGCGCGGCCGCGACGGGGGGGACGAATCCCGCAGGCCGCGGGAGCGCGTACAGCGCGTTGACCACGACGGAGCCGCTCGGCTCGCGGAGGCCTTCGGGCGCTGAGACGATCATCCCGAGGTACAGCGAGAGCAGGAACAGGAAGCCGGCGACTCCCATCCATCGGTCGTACGTGGCCGCTACCGGATCCCCGCGGCGGTGGTGACGGGCGACGAACAGGATCGGCGCGAGCAGCGGCCCGACGGCACCGAGGCCGGCGACCACGAACAGCGACCGCGAAAAGAGGAACGTCCCCCCGCGGGCCGACGCGGTCTCTCCCATCCAGACGATCAGGGCGAGGGTGACGACGAGCGCGACGAATCCGGCCGCGAGCGCACCGATCGCGGCGTACGCGCGCATCGTCCGCGACTCCGTCGCGCGGAACGCGTAGGGAATCGCCCCGAACACCCCGCGGTAGCTGTCTGTCATCGACCGCGGTAGGCGCGTCGGAGAATTAAACCCCTCGTCGGCGGGAAACCATTTATATGCGCGAGCGGATCCTCCTCACGTGGGTCTCTACGACGCGTACCTCGCGACGCGCCACCGCCTCCACGACGCCGAGCCCCCGGCGCACGTCGCCCTGGTTCTCACCGAGCGCGACCTCCTCGCGGACGGCGCGTTCGACACGCTCTCGTCGGCGATCGGCTGGGCGTTCGAGTACGGCGCGGACCGCGTCACCGTCTCCGTCTCCGTCCTCGACCGCGCGGTCGCCCCGACGCTGATCCGGGAGCTACGTCGCCTCGACGTCCCCGCCGAGACCGTGGTTCGCGGCCCGGAGGCCGACGGGTCGACGGAGGCGCGTACCGACTCCGACGGCGCCCCCGCGTGGGACGCCGACGACGAGGCGGACGCGCCGGTCCGTATCCTGGTCGGTCTCGGCGGGAAGGCGGAGTTCGCCGGCGCCGTTCGCGAACTGGCGAGCGACGTCGCGGACGGCGACCTGGTGCCCGAAGCCATCGACGAGACCGACGTCGCAAAGCGGCTCTTATTCCCCGAAGAGCCCGATCTGGTCATCAAGACCGGCGCCGAGCGGCTCTCCGACTTCGCCATCTGGCAGTCGGTGTACGCCGAACTCTACTTCACCGACGTGAACTGGCGCGACTTCCGCAGGCGCGAGTACCTCCGCGCTGTCTTGGACTTTCAGGACCGTCAACGCCGGTTCGGACGGTAGCCGCCGGGGCACGACTGAAAGGAGTGTACCGGCCGAGATTCGAACTCAGAATCAGACGTGCTCGCTCACGGCTCGCTCCGTTCGCAAAATGCACCGGCCGAGATTTGAACTCGGGTTGCAACCATGGCAAGGTTGCGTGATACCACTACACTACCGGTGCGTGCTTCGCGTTCCGCAGTTGGTCGGAGACTCACTTAAGTCTGTCACATCGGGGCGACGGGACGGTATGGTCTCCGCGGACGCTCCCGCGCTCACTCCCCTCGCGGTCGCGCGATCTCGTCGGCGTGCGCGTCGTGAAGCCGGGCGAACGCTTCCGCCTCCGCGCGCTCTTGCGCCTCGACGTCGCGGCGGTCGCGGATCCGGCGTTTGATCGCCGCGAGCGCGTCCGACGCTCCCCCGGCGATCTCGTCGGCCACCGTTCGGGGATCGTCGACGACGCGAGAGACGAGTCCGGTCCGAAGGGCCGCTTCCGCGTCGAGGACGCGCCCCGACAGCGCGAAGTCGAGCGCGTCGCCCTCGCGCATGACGCGCGGGAGCCGGCCCGTTCCGCCCCACGCGCCGAACAGCCCGAGCGAGACGCCGGGCTCGGCGAACGTCGCTCGCGGGGTCGCGACACGGACGTCGGCCGCCAGCGCCAGCTCGACGCCGCCGCCGCGAGCCGAACTGCTCGACGACCACGTCGATGAGGAGGGGAAAGAGTACCTCGACGTGA
>NZ_SGXU01000277.1:0-563 GCF_005435015.1 Halorubrum sp. SP9 | reverse complement strand
ACTTCGAGGACTTCAGCGGCCTCTGCGACGCCCGCAAAGGGGTGTTCGAGTACCTGGTCGACCCGGACACGTCCGTCGACGACAGCGACCTCGAGACGACCGGCGGCTCGGACGCGTTGATCCACGGGCCGATGGGGCGCGGGAAGACCACGAGCGTCTCGACGTTCATCGCGCGGTGGATGGAAGTCAACGGCGAGGCGGTCGTGTGGCGCGGGACGCCGCAGCGGACCGAGTGGCTCCCGTTCGCGCCGTGGGCTATCGTCTGCCTGCCGGAGGGCGTCGAGTACACGGTCCGGCTCGCGCCGCCAGAAGACGGGTCTGGCTCCGTCGAGTCCGACTTCGAGCCGATCGAAGTCGACCTCGAGGACATCGTCTGGCGGGTAGAGCGCTACGAGGACCTGGACGACCTGAACAACAACGTCCTCATGTCGGGAGCCTTTCACGTCGTCTATCCAGACCCGAAGTTCCGGGGGTGCGAGCGGATCACTCAGGAGGCGTCGGAGTGTCCGGCCCTCGAGTACACAAGCGTCTGGGAAGCCGACCGGGCCCGACACGACCCAGAG
>NZ_SGXU01000276.1:0-563 GCF_005435015.1 Halorubrum sp. SP9 | reverse complement strand
GCGACCTCGAACGCGGGCCGACCTTTTGGGAGCGGCTCACCAGCGCCGACACCGTTCAGGAGGCGTTCAACCTCCCGTACAAGCTCCAGCCCGACTACCTCCCCGACGCCGCCGAGGACGACATCCCCGAGGACTTCCCGCGGTTCGATCTCATCGACATGGACACCGCTGTCAACCCGAGCGGCCTCCCGCAGATCGGGTACGACGAGGTGTTCCTGATCCCCGACGTGGATCTGTGGTTCGATGAGTACGTCGACCTCCGTGAGTCGGGGGCGCCCGCTCACTACGGTCCCGTCGAGGAAATGAGCGGTGCCGAGGGGCACGGCTACAAGTGGCGCTACGGACACCGTTGGGATCCCCTCAACAAGCACTCCGCGGCGACGGACGTAGTTCACCTGACCAATGTCAGTGCCTTATTTGGCGAACAGGCCTGACAAAATAATAATCAATAAGTAGCCCAAACCCGAAAATTGGCGTATGGCTGAGTCAGTAAGTTTGTCGTGTTCTGGATGCGGTGATACTTTTGAGAGAAAAGAGTACAACGTAGTAGATGCTGATGACTA
>NZ_SGXU01000275.1:0-563 GCF_005435015.1 Halorubrum sp. SP9 | reverse complement strand
CGCGTCCGCGATCTCGCGGCCCTGTACCGGGGCCTCTCGACCCTCGGAGAGGTTCACGAGCGCGGTGAGCACGCGTTCCTGACTCGAACTCAACTGGATCTTCGACATGATGAGTCCGAACAAGATGCGACTAATAAATGTTCGTATATAACGACATTATATGATTAGAACTGTGATTGTGCGCGAGATTCCCACAAAAACAAGCATGAATCTCGGACAAAAGTCTACGTATACCCATCTTGTCTCTCATGGGCGGTGGCTACATCCTATTATTTGAAATATTTCGTCTATAATTGGCTGTATGTGTGTCTTTTACTTCTTTTTGCCTCACGAGATACTAACAACAGTACCAGTTCCTTATATTATCCACACCTCAAGTATTTACCAGCGCGACCGGAAGCGGCGGGCGACGAATGACATCCCAATGCGACGCCCGCAATCGCTCGCAGAGACGCGCCCGGGCTCCGCGCCGAGCCGCCGAACGCTCCTGCGGGCGGACGAAGCGGAGTGGGCGGACGGCCGGCGGAGGGGAAGATGGCTGACCGCGAGTCGGCGTTCGACCC
>NZ_SGXU01000274.1:0-563 GCF_005435015.1 Halorubrum sp. SP9 | reverse complement strand
ACTAGTATGGCCCGGGGGATCCGTTAGCTATCGTTCGCGAGAAAGTTAGTAGACACACAGGACCCAGGCGTGCAAGTCAATTTCAGCTGACTACACCGATTCTGGTTAAAAGAGCCTATGGCCACCCTTATTTTAGAGAAAAAAAACCACACCTCTAATGTGTTGGGCACTAGAAAAAGCTAACTACCTAGTCCGTTTCTGGACGACTTCATTGGGAATAACATACCCCCCACTGTGATTAAGACTGGCACTGTCCTAATGCTTTCTTCAATAGGTTTGGCTCATGTGTGATTCCCTCTGGCAAACTTATAGAGGACAAGCAGAATAAACCAATTCAAGGTCGTTGTAGCTGAAGGCCTGGCCTGCCTGACAGTTAATTATGAGCATGTCTTGCCCTTCATGGTGGATATTCACAGCTGAAAGTGGTATTGGCATTTTTTTCTGAGGACACAACGAGGAAATCTGATAAATACGGCCACCTGAAGTCTAGCTCGGAGTTAACAATTTACCACGTTTAGAGCGGCCGCGATATCCTGCAGATGCATCCAGTACTAGTATGGCCC
>NZ_SGXU01000273.1:0-566 GCF_005435015.1 Halorubrum sp. SP9 | reverse complement strand
CGGTTGGTGGAGCAGCTTTCGAACGGCGAGACGGGGGCTGAGACGTACGAGATCGCGAGTAACGAGGATATGAGCGTGATGCGCGTGGCCGAGATCGTTCGGGAGGTTGTACGCGAGGAGCGCGGGATCGAGGTGAACATCGAGTTGATGGAGAATCCACGAAGTGCCGAGACTATGGTAGAAGAGTTCGAAGTGAATATTTCGAGCGCCAGTAATTTCCTTGGGTGGGGAACAGAGGATGGAGTCGAGGGAGCGGTTCGAGAACTCTTAGAGTAAGTGACATCGGCAAGAAGCGATTCGACAAAAAACGGCCTCTCGCGTGGTGTTTTTTGACTCTTCGAAAGAAACAGTTATGACTGAAGTCGACAGGGCTTGGATCAGTTTCGTGGATCAGGGACTGGCACCGCAGCCATCAAGAGTTTTTACTCGCGGGTTACTATGACTGTGGTGTTCGAAGTCTACGTCTGCCGCCGAAGAACCGGTCGATCTCATCATCGGGTAAAGCCTATTCAAGTGTATTCTCGAAATTTGAAGCGTGATAACGGCACGTACTAGTTCCGAGGTAT
>NZ_SGXU01000272.1:0-571 GCF_005435015.1 Halorubrum sp. SP9 | reverse complement strand
GACGATCGAGGCGGCGTTCGGCGACCTCCCCGCCGACTGCGACCTCGACGGCGACGAGTCCGTCTTCGACTGTACGAAGGCGGAGCGGCTGCTCGGGTGGGGGCCGGAACACTCCTGGCGCGACGAGGTCACAAACACCAGCTGACGCCTTCTCTCACGGAATGGCGGGCTTTGTATGAGTTCTATAAACGCTGTTCTCGCCCAATTAGGGGCTAGGATGCCAAATTCTTGAACGTAGGTGATACACGAGAGGTTGACACACAAATTTATATATTTTGAAACTACTTGTGAAACATTGTCATGTCGCGGCGTACAGATCGGCCAGGTCGCCCCCAGAACGAACAAACAGACTGGCGGGACCGGGACAGTCGCGAACACCGGGGGGATCGGGACAGAAGACAGAAAGGAAGACTATCCGAGCGATCACCGCGCCACGCCGGATCTCGACGGCTCCGAAGTGCGAATCGAAGTTTCCTCTCGGTGTCTGGAATCGCGCTACTGACCGCGACGAAGGCGGCTGACGCGGCTACGACTGCAGTCGGACTCGCGTACGTTCCCGGGGTCTACGAGG
>NZ_SGXU01000271.1:0-571 GCF_005435015.1 Halorubrum sp. SP9 | reverse complement strand
ATGGTGCGCAGAACGCGACGAGCGGTATGGCGTTCCGATTCTTCCACAGGTAATTCTTTTAGCTTGAATTTCCCCCGGTTCACGAGCATGGTCAGAGACGCATCCCAAACCCTATCGCGAAGAGTCACTGACTTCTCACCCCATTTCCTCGGTCGAAACTTTGGAACATGGTCTGCCTTTGGTGATGGGCTGATTTATTCGTTACCGCTCATCGCTTCTCGAAGTAGTCGTCAGCAGCTTCGTCAGCATTCCGAACATAGCGCTGTGCAGTCTCGTAGCGGTTAATTCGAAGCTGCTGCATTAGGAGGTTGATACTGCCACCTTTGTTGATGATGTCAGTCCCAACACCTCGTCGAATCATGTACCAGCCATTCTCTCTGTTTTCAACGTTGATGCCGATTTCTGCTTGTAGCCGCATCAGCACTCTGCGTCGGAGAATCGATGCACAGTACGGGCTCCCTCTCTGATTCAACCAGACCGCGTCTGTGTCAGCATACTCATCAAAGTTCGAACGCTCATCAAGCCAGTAATTGATGATGCCTGCAGCTTCCGGACTGATTCGACATCTCCG
>NZ_SGXU01000270.1:0-571 GCF_005435015.1 Halorubrum sp. SP9 | reverse complement strand
AGCTGAGGGAATTACGGCAGCAAAAACACCCGAGTACTCAATCACCCTCTCAACGCAAGGATACGAAAACGACGGCTACCTCGACCAGATGGAAACCGACCTCAAGCGTCGCGGGGCGGATGTCGGCGCGGACGCCATCACAACACCCGTAGAGGGCTACACCAACTATCTCCAAACGCGGTATGACGTGCCGAAAATGTGGATCGACGAGGAGAACCAGCGCGTCCATCTCCAACACGGTAAACACCACCGTATCCTGACCGCTGACCACGAGCCCGACCCGGACCTCCTTGACGCATCCCTCGAGAACATTGAGAACTACATCAAGACCATCGACCGCTGGGGCGAAACGAACAACCCGAAGGCGGTGAAAGCCCACCTGTACGAGGGCGTGCTCTACGGGCTCTGGGCGCCGTTTGTGAACCTGTACGCGAAGCAGTTCTACGGAAGCGTCACTCTCGATAATGCCCTCCAGTATCTCTACATCTTCGGCGAGTCAGACGCTGGCAAAGACAAATTCACGGAGTTCGTGTTGCGGCTGGTCTCTGACGACCTCGTCCGTGGTGGGGCT
>NZ_SGXU01000269.1:0-576 GCF_005435015.1 Halorubrum sp. SP9 | reverse complement strand
CCTTCACGCTTTCTATCCCCACCGTTTTGGTCGGTAGTGGCCCTTCGATTTTCAAATTCTTCAACTCGTCACTCTCGTCATTGGTATTTTCGGACATTGGATTATTCGAGATGGTCGGCAAGCAGCACTCGTAGCGCCTTCACACCGTTCGGACTGGATGGAGACCGACACTTCGCGTGCCAGTAGTAGCACTCCTCCAGACTCATCCGGGCAATGCTGTCGGCGACGGTAGTCAGCTTCTCGTACTTCTGAAGCCGCTTCATCGCGAGAAACGCGATTGTCAGCCGAATTCCACTACTTTCCGAGAGCACGGCCGAACCCTCCCCGCGCATTACGAAGTCAGGGTCAACTCCACTGTCGTTCAGTACGTCGCGAACCAGTCGGTGAACGGCCTGTTGTCGGCTGTCGGATAGAGTCGTGATTTTCAGGGCACACCAATCGTTCCACTGCCAGTCGTTAGGTGCGCGGGCTGAGGGGGCCCCAACGCTGGAGAAGTCAAGGACGCCAGTTGAGTCTTCCTGTGCGTCCGGAATCGCGTCCGTGATACCGGCCCTCATGAGCTTCCGGTTACTGTTC
>NZ_SGXU01000268.1:340-578 GCF_005435015.1 Halorubrum sp. SP9 | reverse complement strand
CGTCTGCGTCTGATTCGTCCCCATACAATACATCTGTTTCAGTGAGCGATACAAAGCCACAACTGACCGCAAACGCTGGTGAAGACCTCGTGGTGGAAGGGGAAGCAGAGTGGACAGACATGAACCAAACTGACCCGTACATCTCCGAGGTTACCCTGAGCTACAAAGGGCGTGTTCTGCGAATCGAGTGATGAGTGTCTTTCATCGCATCCGAACGCTCGCAGCGGATAGACTCGCG
>NZ_SGXU01000268.1:0-318 GCF_005435015.1 Halorubrum sp. SP9 | reverse complement strand
TTGCCGTACACCGCCTACGAGGTGGACGAGGTTGAGTACCTCGGGACGTACGATGCGTACGCCGACGAGACGGCGACGATGCTCCGCGATCAGGGGTATCACTACCAACTGTTCGCGGCGGAGAAACGTCGCGGTGAGGACGGTCCCACGGATCAGGGGTCGTACGCTCGGATCCCCGAGGAACACCCCGAGGCCGCCGAGAGGACCGCGCTTGCGGACACCACGCCACGGGAGTGTCAGTACCACGTTCATCTGTTCGAACGCGTTGACAACGACACAGGACGCGTTGTGACAGACCTGTACGGCCACTACGAGATT
>NZ_SGXU01000026.1:0-32709 GCF_005435015.1 Halorubrum sp. SP9 | reverse complement strand
CACGGGCGGGGCCGGGTTCATCGGCTCGAACCTCGCGAACCGCCTCGCAGGCGACAACGACGTGATCGCCGTCGACGACACCTACCTCGGGACGCCCGAGAACCTCGACGACGACGTCGAGTTCGTCGAGGCCTCCGTCGTCGACGACGACTTCCCGGTCGACGTCGACATCGTCTTCCACCTCGCCGCGCTCTCCTCGCGGAACATGCACGAGAGCGACCCCCAGCGCGGCTGTCGCGTCAACGTCGAGGGGTTCGTCAACACCGTCGAGCGCGCCCGGAAAGCGGGCTGTGACACCGTGGTGTACGCCTCGACCTCCTCGATCTACGGGAGCCGCACCGAGCCCTCCCCCGTCGACATGGACGTGGAGGCCCACACCGCCTACGAGGCCTCGAAGCTCGCGCGCGAGCGCTACGCCGAGTACTACGCCAACCACTACGACATGGCGATGGCCGGCCTCCGCTTCTTTTCGGTGTATCAGGGCTTCGGCGGCAACGAGGAGCACAAGGGCGAGTACGCGAACACGGTCGCGCAGTTCGCGGACAAGATCGCGAACGGCGAAGCACCTGAGCTGTTCGGCGACGGCACCCAGACCCGCGACTTCACGCACGTCTCGGACGTGGCCCGCGCCTGCGAGCTCGCGGCCGACCACGAGCTCACGGGCGTGTACAACGTCGGCACCCAAGAGGCGTACTCGTTCAACGAGATGGTCGACCTGATCAACGACGCGCTCGGCACGGACGTCGACCCCGTCTACATCGAGTGCCCGTTCGACGGCTACGTCCACGACACGATGGCCGACTACTCGACGTTCCACGAGGCGACCGGCTGGGAGCCCGAGATCTCCTTCGAAGAGGGCGTCGAGATGGTGTGCGAATCGTACAAGTAGCTCAGGCCCACCCGTCCGGGACGACCTCGGCGATCCCGGTATGGTCGTCGTGCGCGTCATCGATCAGCCGGATAGCAGTTAGCACATCGCCGACAGGCGGCTGATCGAGTTAGTGGAAATACAGACAGCCACACCGTTCCGACAACTCGAAGAAGTCCTCGTCTGCGGTCAACACGACGTATTCGTTTTCGCGAGCGTACGCCGCGATGTCGGGATCGGTCGCACGAGGATCGAGCGCATCACGGACAGTGACTGCTCGAAGGTCTGGCGCTTCGATACGGGCGTCGATATACCGACGTGCGACGTTCTGGTCGCAGAGGAGCCGCATCACTACGGTGCGCGGCTCACGTCTGTCAGTCGGTCGCGAGTCGCGTTCGCCTCCGCTGCGATCGCTTCTGTCTCGTCGGGATTCGACTCGTAGTACTCGATAGCGGCGTCGACCTCATCGGCCGTCAGGCCGAACTCCTCGGTGACGGCCGCCCTCGACCGGCCGTGCTCGTGGACCAGCGACCCTACCTGGTGGACGCCGACGCGCGTCCCCTCCGCCCTGGGTTTCCCGCCGAGTACGTTCGGCGTCGAAACCACGGGGATAGTCACGCCAGTAGTAGTTTTCCTTCGTGAATCGACATAACGCCTCGCCGAAGACGTCGCCTAGACCGTGCGCCACTCTACGGAAACGTGCTCGGGACGACACGTCCACCTGCTCCGGACGTATCCAACTGCGGGGCGCTCCCACCGACCGATCGGCGTCAGGACGCCTCGACGGCGCTGCCGGCGGCGACGAGGAAGCCGATGATCGCGGTGATCAGCCCGACCATCCCGATCGCGACGACGCCGATACGCAGGGCGTTACCCGACAGTCGCTGCGCCGTGAGGAACAGGAAGACGGTCGTGACGAAGCCGATGAGCGCGAGTATCCGCCCGAATCGCGCCGCGTCGATCCCGGGCTCGCTAGACACGGTTCAGAATCTCCTTGAGGACGCCCTGATACTCGTCGTCGGTGGCGGCGTTGCCGAGCGAGTGGATCGACTGCGAGATCCACAGTCCGGCGGTGAAGTTGATGAACGCCGCCATCGAGACGGTCCCGATCTGCCCCTCGACGAACAGCCCCGCGTACACCGCCCCGACGAATCCCACTACCATGAGGCTGTGCGTGACGAGCGAACGGGTGCCGAAGTCGGCGAGCCGCAACGATAAACTGGTGCCAACGGCCATGTGTTCGGTTACGGCTCCCGAGGTAAAGAGTTACCGCGCGGCTGGGCGCCGTCGCTCGCGGAGCGAACCCGCCCGTTTACCGCCCTCGCCGCGTAGTGGAGACGAGAATGAGCGACGCAGACCGGACGCACGACGTCGTGGTGTGGGGCGCGACCGGAGTGGCGGGACGGTTCGCGGCCGAGTACCTGGCCGAGCGGTACGGCCCGGACGAGCTCGCGCTGGCGATCGGGGGGCGAGACCGGGAGCAGCTCGACGCGCTCGCCGCCGACCTCGCCCGTCGCGGCGACGCGCGGGACGAGGTTCCGGTCGTCGTCGGCGACGCGACCGACCCCGAGAGCCTGCGAGCCGTCGCCGAGGGCGCTCGGGTGGTGTGTACGACGGTCGGCCCGTACACCCGACTCGGGACGCCGCTGGTCGAGGCGTGCGTCGAGACCGGCACCGACTACTGCGACCTCACGGGCGAGGTGAACTGGGTGCGCGAGTCGATTGACCGGTTCCACGAGCCCGCGGTCGACGCGGGCGCTCGGATCGTCCACAGCTGCGGGTTCGACTCCGTCCCGGCCGACCTCGGTACCCTACTCGTCCAGTCGTTCGCGGGGGAGACGCACGGCGCGCCCTGCGAGACGGTCCGGATCTACCTCGACGGCGGCAGCGGGAGCGTCAGCGGCGGGACGCTCGCGAGCGCCGGCGAGCTGTTCGCGGCGGCCGCGACCGACCCGCTCGCGCGGGAGGCGCTCCGGAACCCCTACTCGCTGGCGCCGCGGGGCGAGCGGCGCGGCGTCGACCCCGGCGAACAGCGGTGGCCGCGGCGGGACGCACTGCGGGGCGAGTGGACCGCCCCGTCCCCGATGGCGCCGGTGAACGAGCGCGTGGTTCGTCGGAGCAACGCGCTCCTCGGCTACCCGTGGGGTCGGGAGTTCCGGTGTAGCGAGGTGGTCCCGACCGGCGACGGGCCGGTCGGCGCCGCGACCGCGGGGCTCGTCGCCGGCGGCCTCGGCCTGTTCACCGCCGCGATGTCCGTCGGCCCGATTCGGTCGGCGCTCCGCCGCCACGTCTTCCCGGACCTGGGCGAGGGGCCGACGCGGGAGGAAGCGGAGGCCGGCCACTTCCGGATCGGCCTCCGCGGCCGCGGGACGGGTCCCGACGGCCCGTTCACCGTCGAGGCCGAGTTCGGCGCCGACCGCGATCCGGGGTACGGCGCGACCGCGCGGATGCTCGGCGAGTCGGCCGTCTGCCTGGCGCGCGACGAGGTCGACTCCCCGTTCGACGGCGGCGTGTTGACGCCGGCGTCGGGGATCGGCCTCCCGCTCGCGGAGCGACTCCGGGAGGTGGGTTTCACCGCGTCGGTCGGTTCGGTCGACGCCGACGACGACCGGTAACGAGTCGCTCAGAAGGGTCGGTCGCGGAAACGGCGGACGGCGAGTTAGTTCCCGCCGTCGATCACATGTAGCCGAGGTCGCGCAGGCGCTCCATCAGGTCCTCCTTGTCCTGGGCGCGGCCGGCGCGCTCAGTCGTGTCCTCGAGGTTCTGGAGCCACGCGGGCTCCTCGGTCGTTTTTTCCGTACTGACCTCGCTGCCGAGCGAGCGGAACCCGGCGAAGTACTTCGGCGAGATCGGGACGTCCTCCCGACTGACGCCCTCGGGGAGGTCGTCGTCGGCCTGCGGGATGTACCCCTCGTCGGGGAACTCCTCGACGGTGTCCGGCACGACGAAGTTCCAGAAGGCCTCCCACACGTCCGCCTCGGCGAACTGGAGGATGGGCTGGATGCGGTCGTGCGGCGGGAACAGGTCGGGGTCGTGGCGCGGCGAGAAGAACGTCTCGTCGGCGCGGGCCTCCTGTTCGTCCCAGCGGACGCCGGAGATGACGCCGTCGATGTCGTGTTCCTCGAGGGCGTCGTTGAGCGCGACCGTCTTCAGCAGGTGGTTCCCGACGTACGTGTCGAGCAGGAACGGAAACGAGTCCTCCTCGAATTCCAGGATCTCTCGGATGTGGTGCTGATTGTGCTCCGAGAGCGCGTCGACGGGAATGTCGTCGCCCGGCTCCAGGCCGTGCTCGTCGACGTAGGCGCCCACGTCCTCGTTGCGGGCGTAGACGAGGTCGATCTCCCACTCGTCGGCCCAGTGCTCGACGAAGTCGGTGATGTCGTCGAAGTGCTGGAAGTGGTCGATGAACACCGCGGTCGGCTTCTCGTAGCCGTACTCCTCGGCGACCTGGTTGATGAAGTACAGCGTCAGCGTGGAGTCTTTCCCGCCGGTCCACATCACCGCCGGGTTGTCGTACTGTTCGAGGCCGCGGCGGGTGACCTCGACCGCCTTCTCGATCTTGTGCTGGATCGACGGGTAGTCGTCGGGGGTCTCCCCCTCGCCGTCGGTGTAATCGACGTCGACGCTCGCCGGGAAGTCGTCGCTCATACGGCGTAGCCGTCGCCGCCGAGACGAATAGGCTTTCTGAATCGCGGTCGCCCGGAGGGAGCGCCGACCGGGGCGGTCGCCGCCGCCGTCCCGCGGAACACAAGGGATATGCCGGGCGCCGCGGAAGCACCGGACATGGGTCTGTTCGACCGGCTCCGCGGCGAGGACGACGGGCGCGTCGTCTTCCTCGGCATCGACGGCGTACCGCTCGACCTCGTCGAGGACCACCCTGACGTCTTCGAGAACCTGACCGACATCGCGGCGGCGGGCTCCGGGGGGCGACTGGAGAGCATCGTGCCGCCGGAGTCGAGCGCCTGCTGGCCGAGCCTCACGACCGGCGTGAACCCCGGCGCGACGGGCGTATACGGGTTTCAGGACCGGGAGCGTGACTCTTACGAGACGTACGTCCCGCTCGGGCGCCACGTGAAGGCGACACGGCTGTGGGACCGCGTCACCGACGCCGGCCGCGACGCGACCGTCCTCAACGTCCCCGTCACGTTCCCGCCGTCGACGCGGATCCAGCGGATGGCCTCCGGCTTCCTCTCGCCCGACCTGGAGTCGGCCGCGAGCGACGAGTCGGTCCGGGAGACGCTCGACGGCTTCGACTACCGGATCGACGTCAACGCCAAGCTCGGCCACGACGACGACAAGACCGAGTTCGTCGAGAACGCCCACGCGACCCTCGACGCCCGGTACGAGGCCTTCTCCCACTACCTGGCGGAAGACGACTGGGACCTCTTCTTCGGCGTCTTCATGAGTACCGACCGCGTGAACCACTTCCTGTTCGGTGACTACGTAAACGACGGCGAGTACACCGCGGAGTTCCTCGAGTTCTACCGGAAGCTCGACGGGTACATCGGCGACATCCGCGACTCGCTCGACGACGACACTACCCTGATCGTCGCCTCCGACCACGGGTTCACCGAACTGAACTGGGAGGCGAACTGCAACCAGTTCCTCGCCGACGAGGGGTGGCTCTCCTACGAGGACGACGACCACGACTCGCTGACGGACATCGACGACGAGACGCGCGCGTACTCGCTCATTCCCGGGCGATTCTACCTCAACCTCGAGGGGCGAGAGCCGGACGGCGTCGTCCCGGAGTCCGAGTACGAGGTGACGCGCGAGGAACTCATCGACGACCTCGAATCGCTCACCGGCCCCGACGGCCGACAGGTGTGTAAGCGGATCGTGAAAGGCGAGACCGTCTTCGACGGCGACCACGACGACATCGCGCCCGACCTGGTCGTCATCCCCGCGGACGGCTTCGACCTCAAGTCCGGCTTCGGCGGGAAGGAGGCCGTCTTCACCGAGGGCCCGCGCAACGGGATGCACAAGTTCGAGAACTCGCTCCTGTACGCGACCGACCCCGACCTCGACCTGTCCGACGCGAACCTCTTCGACGTGACCCCGACCGTCCTCGACCTGATGGACGTCGAGGTCGAGACCGAGTTCGACGGCGAGAGCCTGCTGAGCTAACCGGTATCCCGGAGTGGACCGTCCGCCGCGTCGCCGTGGGCGGCTCTGACGACCGTCAGACGCGCTCGGTCGGCCGCGAACACCGCAGGCAGAGGATCCCGGTTCCGGCCCAGTTCACGTGGTTCGACCCGCAGTTCGGACACCGGTGGTTGTCGTTGTCGTACTCGGTCGTCCCACGGGGCGCCGCGAGGTGACCGTCGTCGACCGCGCGCTCGACGAGCCCGGCGAAGCGCTGTCTCTTGAACCGAGCGCGGCCCGCGAGGAACTCGCCCGGGCGGCTCGGGTCGTCCCCGTGGATGTCCTCCCATTTGATCGCGATCTCGCCGTCCGCCTGCCCCCGCGCGACCTGCTTGATCGTCGCGGCCGCGGCCTCGAAGAGCGGCGTCGTCGCGAGCGCCTGCGGGGAGTCGACCTCGGCGCCGGCGGCCGCGTACCGCTCGGCCGCGTCGTCGTACGCCTCGTCGGCGCCGCCGAGCCCGCCCGCGACCCGGAAGTCGGCCACGAACTCCGCGAGGCAGGCGCCCTGTCCCGGGTCGGTGAGGACGGTCTCGAAGTCGCGCGCTGCGGCGATCCCCTCGGCCGCGCGTCGGGTCGCGCGTTCCTCGGCGCCGGCGACGCGATAGGCGACCGCCGCCGCGAGCAGTTGCTGAACCCCCTGGCCGACCCACCCCTTCTCGTCCGGTTCGAAGGGGTCGCGGTCCGGACGGGGATCCGCGAGGACGCGTCGCCCGCCGCGGGTGTAGCGGTTCCCCGCGCGCCCGTACTCCCGGACCGCCAGCGCGTCGACCGCCGCGTCGTGGTGGCCGCCGTCGTCGGTGTTCACACGCGCCGTACGGGCGGCGGCGGGTTACGCCTGACGGGCGGCGAGCGGCGCCCGCTGACCCCCGACCATACTTCCCTGCGGGCGTCGAACCGTTCGTATGGAGAAACCGGACCGCGCTCCGCAGTCGGCGTCGGAGTCGTCATCCGAGTCTCCGTCGGCGTCGGAATCGGCACCGGGGTCGATGTCGGAATCGGCACCGGGGTCTTCGTCCACCAGCAGTCGCGCCGAGTGGCTCCTCGTCGCCGCGCTGCTCGCGGTCCCGATGGCGGTCGTCCCCGGCGACTCGACCCCGACGCTGGTGAGCCTCTGGGGATTCGTGACGCTCGGCGGCGACGCCGGGGGACTCGGCGTCGGCGGGTATCCGGTGTGGGCGTACTTCCTCGACCAGCCGCGGCCGTTCGCACGGCTCCCGCCGTCGATCCGGGCGTGGCCGCTCGCGGTGGGCTTCCACCTGCTCGCGACCGGGAGCGCCACGAGCGGGGTCGCGATCGGACGCGAGGACCGCCGGGTGACGGGCGGCCTGCTCGTGCTCGCGGCGGCCGCGACGCTGTGGGTGGCGGCGGGGCTCGGCGTCCGGTTCGGCGTCGGCGCGACCGCCGGCTGGTTCGCCGTCCTCCCCGCGGGTGCGGTCGCGACGCTCGCCGTCGCGGTCGGTGCGTACGCGGGGGACCTCCGGCGAGTGGTCGTTCGCTGACCGCGATCCGGCGACGGCCGCCGACCTCCCGCGTCCGCTCCCCGGCCCTTTATCAGCTCGTGCGTGGTTTCGGACCGCATGACGACGCTCGTATCGGTCCTCTCCGTGACGACCGTCGCGGGGCTCGCGACCGGTCTCGGGGCGCTCCCCGTCTTTTTCCGGGCCCGGGTGACGCATCGCGTCTACGACGCCGCCCTGGGACTGGCGGCCGGGCTGATGGTCGCCGCCAGCGTGTTCGGCCTCGTGATCCCCGGCATGGAGGAGGGGACGCTCCGCGCGGTGATGGCGGGAGTCCTCCTCGGCGGCGGGGCGTTGCTCGGCGGGAACTACCTCATCCCGCACCTCCACGCCGAGTATCGGGAGTGGTTCGCGGAGGGCGGCGCGACCGCCGACGACGCCGCGGTGATGGAGCCGCCGGCCGAAGACTCGCTCGTCGAGCCCGACGAGGGGACCGAAGGGAGCGGCGCCGCCGGCGAGGGACCGACCGACGAGGGGAAAGGAATCCTCGCCGAGCGCGAGTCGTCGCTCCGGAAGGCGCTGCTCATCGGCGGGGCGATCACCCTCCACAACGCGCCCGAAGGCCTCGCCATCGGCGTCGCGTTCGCGTCCGGCCTGAACGAGGTGGCGCTGTTGCTCGCGGTCGTGATCGGCCTCCAGAACGTCCCGGACGGGTTCGCGTTCGCGGTGCCGATGGCCGAGACGGGCATGTCGAACCTCCGGGTGGTCTGGTACACCACCCTCTCGGGGGTCGTCCCGCAGGTCGTCGCGTCCGTCTTCGGCTACTCGCTCGTCGGGCTCGGGTCCGGGCTGTTCCCGTTGTCGTCCGGGTTCGCGGCCGGGGCGATGCTCGCGGTCGTCTTCCGGGAGCTGATCCCCTCCTCGCACGGCCACGGGCACGCCGACGCCGCGACCGGGGCGTTCCTCGTGGGGTTCGTCCTCCTCGTCGTCGTCGACGCCGTCGTCGTGGTGTGAGCCGCACGGACGCGCGACGCCTTTTCAACGCGCCAGTCCCTGCCTCCGACCATGTCCACGACCGTGTCGACGCCCGAGGGCGACGAGACCTGCGCGTACTGCGGCTCGCGGATCTTCGACCACGATCCGATCTGCGTGCGCGACTGCGACGACGGCTGCGGCTCGCCGTCGTACTTCTGTAACTACGCGTGCCTCGCGGCGCACGTCGACGAGAACGACCTCACCGCGGGGAACGCCTGCGAGTGGTCGCCCGGGGAGTAGGAGGACCGGTCTGCGAGGGGTCCGTCCTCACTCGTTCCGCGGGCTGCTCGGGTGGTAGTCGGTGTCGTACTCGCCGGGGTTCCCGTCGACGCGGTCGGGGTTGATCCGGCCCGCGAGCAGCATGAAGTCGAGGACGGTACAGTAGAGCATCGCCTCGACGACGGGGACCGCCCGCGGCGGGAGGACCGGGTCGTGGCGGCCGACGACCTGGATCTCCTTCTCCTCGCCCGTCTCCCAGTCGGCGGAGCGCTGCTTCTTGGGGATCGAGGTGGGCGCGTGCCACGTCGCCTCGCCGTAGATGGGTTCGCCCGTGGTGATCCCGCCCTGGAGCCCGCCGTGGTCGTTCCCCTCTGGGACCGGGTCGCCCTCGTCGCTCTCGACGTGGTCGAACGACTCGCCGTCGTCGAACGTCCAGTCCTCGTTGCGCTCGCTGCCCGTCACGTCGACGGCGTCTCTCCCGAGGCCGAACTCGACGCCGGTCGTGGCCGGAATCGAGAACATCGCCTGCCCGAGCCGGCTCGGGAACCCGTCGAACCGCGGGGCGCCGAGCCCGCGCGGGACGCCGCGGCACTCGAAGTAGATCGAGCCGCCGATGGAATCGCCCTTCTCCTGGTACGCCTCGATCAGCTCCTGCATCTCGGCGGCGGCCTCAGGGTCCGCGCAGCGCACGTCGTTCTCCTCGCTGCGTTCGAGCAGCTGCTCGAAGCTCACCGCGTCGGCCTCGACGTCGCCGATCCGGTTGACGTGGCCCTTGATTTCCACGTCGTACTCGGAGGCGTCGAGGACCTGTTCCGCGACCGCGCCGGCCGCGACCCAGTTCACGGTCTCGCGGGCGGAGGAGCGCCCGCCGCCGCCCCAGTTGCGCGTGCCGAACTTCGCGGAGTAGGTGTAGTCGCCGTGCGAGGGGCGCGGCGCGGTGACGTACGGCTCGTACTTCCCCGAGCGCGCGTCCTTGTTCTGGATCACCATGCCGATCGGCGTCCCGGTGGTGTAGCCGTCCTGAACGCCGGAGTTGACGACGACCTCGTCGGGCTCGCCCCGCGAGGTGGTGATCATCGACTGCCCCGGCTTGCGCCGGTCGAGCTGCGTCTGGATCGCCTCCTCGTCGAGCTCGACGCCCGCGGGCACGCCGGAGACGGTGACGCCCATCGCGTCGCCGTGGCTCTCGCCGTAGGTCGTCAGCTGGAAGAGTCGGCCGAACCGGTTCCCGTTCATACCGGTACGTGTGGCCGGGGGCATATAGGGGTTGCAATCCGCGCAACGGGTCTCGGTCCGGCGGCTGCCGGTGGCGGGCCGCTGACGGGTCGCGGCAGCGCCGCGGCGCGGCGGCTCGGCGGCTCGGCGCGCGACCGATGGGGGTATGTAACGGGACCCCGTTGGTCGGAGCGTGCGCGATCGACTCACCTCGGACCTCGGCGTGTACGCCCTTTCGGGCCTGTTCTCGCTCGTCGTCTTCGTCCTCGCACTCGGCATCCTCTCGCGGACGCTCCCCGACGGGCTCGCGAGCCGACAGCTCGGCGGCCTGATCGTCGGCTACCTGTTGTTCGTCGGCGTCTACACGACGGCGTGGTTCATCTACACCGGGATCGACAGCCGCGAAGAAGTCTGACGGGGCGTTTCGGTCGCCTCCCGGTTCCGCTTCCGGACGCCCGGATCCGCCTGCCGAACCGTTTTCACGGCGCCGCGCGACGGGGCGCGTATGAGTCGAGACACCATCGCCTTCGACGTCGACGACCGCGGGGTCGCGACGATCACGATCGACCGACCCGAACAGCTCAACGCGCTCACCGTCGAGACGCTCGAAGCGGTCGAGGGCGCGCTTGACGAGGCGGCCGACCGCGACGCCCGCGTCCTCGTGATCGCCGGCGCGGGCGACGAGGCGTTCGTCGCGGGCGCGGACATCTCCTACATGATCGATATGTCGACCCCCGAGGCGCAGGCGTACGCCGAGCTCGGCCACCGCGTCGCGGAGGCCATCGAGACGTTCCCGGCGCCGACGGTCGCCGCGGTCGACGGCTACGCGTTCGGCGGGGGCTGCGAGCTCGCGCTCGCCTGCGATCTCCGGGTCGCGGCCGAGAGCGCGGTCCTCGGACAGACCGAGATCGACCTCGGCATCATCCCGGGCTGGGGGGGCACGCAGCGGCTCCCGGCGCTCGTCGGCGACGAGGTCGCCCGCCGGTTGATCTTCCTCGGCGAGCGGATCGACGCGGCCGAGGCGGCCGAGGTCGGGTTCGTCGGCGAGGTCGTCGCCGACGCCGAGTTCGACGACCGGATCGACGAGCTGGCCGGGGAGCTGGCCGCGAAGCCCGCGACGGCCCTGCGCGCCGCGAAGGAGGCGCTCAACGCGGCCGGCGAGGGCGCGGGCGCGACCGGGCTCGCCCTCGAACGCCGGGCGTGGGCCGGTCTGTTCGGCACGCACGACCAGCGCGAGGGGATGGAGGCGTTCCTAGAGAAGCGCGAGCCGGAGTTCGAGTAGGACGAGGCTCGAACCGCAGTGGTTGGCGCGCGCCTCCGAGCGGCCGCCGAAGGCGGCTGCGAGGAGCACGCGCGAGGGAGTCGCGAACGCCCGCAGGGCGTGAGCGACGAGGCTGGGGAGGCGTGAGGTGCGGAGCGGTGCTGTGCTGGGCGGGGCTCAAAGGGGCAGTCGCGAGGACGAAGACGCGCGACGCAAGCACTGGAACGAGGGAGCGCCAGCGACCGAGTGAAGCGCACAGCGAGCGCATCGAGTCCTCGCGACTGGGGCTTTGGCGGTGTTGGCTGGAGCGTCATCGCTCGTCGCGTGCCGTGTCCTGTACCGTGCGATCGAGGTTCACGGAATCGGGGGATCGCCACGCTTTATTAATCCGCCCGAGTACCCGCGACATGGACCAGTTGCGGCAGTCGCTCCTCGACGCGCCGATCATCGAGAAAGGCGAGTACCAGTACTTCGTCCACCCGATCAGCGACGGCGTCCCCATGCTCGAACCGGAGCTGCTCCGAGAGATTGTCATCCGGCTGATCCGGAAGGCGGACTTGGAGAACGTCGACAAGATAGTCACCCCCGCGGCGATGGGGATCCACATCTCGACCGCGCTCTCGCTGATGACCGACATCCCGCTCGTCGTCATTCGCAAGCGCCAGTACGGCCTCGACGGCGAGGTCCCGCTGTTCCAAGAGACAGGGTACTCCGAGTCGGAAATGTACATCAACGACGTAGAGGCGGGCGACCGCGTGCTCGTCTTAGACGACGTGCTCTCGACGGGCGGCACGATGAAGGCCATCCTCGACGCGCTCACCGACGAGGTCGGCGCGGAGATCGTCGACGTCGTCGCCGTGATCAAGAAGGCCGGCGAAAACGAGCTCGACGACACCGACTACAACGTGAAGACGCTGATCAACGTCACCGTCGAGGACGGCGAGGTCGTGATCGTGGACGCGCAGGGCGACGAATAAATAACCGCTGTCGGTGATGCGGGAAGCGCCGCGAAGGCACCGGCCGCTTGTTTATAAATTACTGCTCGTTCGGCGAACGTCTCCAAAGCCCCAGCCGGGAGGCGCGCGCACGCTCGCTGCGCGCTTCACTCGGTCGCTTACGCTCCCTCGTTCCAGTGCTTGCGTCGCCTGCGCGCGCCTCCCGGCTGCCCCTTTGAGTCCCGCCCAGCACAGCACCTCACACCTCCCCAGCCTCGCGGCTCCCTCCGCGTCGCTCCGGTCGCCGCGTCCAGCGAGGGACCGTCGGTCTCTCACTACTCGCGCCCTGCCGGGCGCTCGGAGGCGCGCGCCGACCGCACCGCCGCGGTCAATTATAAACCCCGCGCCGTCCCTCGTCGCTGCCGGGCGCGGGCGTCTTTTGTGTCGCGGCCGCGAACGGGGAAGCGAACATGACCAGCGCGCTGTTCGTCGTGAGCGAAGAGGGGTACTGGGCCGAGGAGTGTATCGAGCCGCTGACCACGCTCGAATCGGAGGGCGTCGACGTGACCGTCGCGACCCCCTCCGGGTCGCCGCCGGTCGTCGACGAGCGCTCGCTGGACCCGGAGGCCGCGGGCGGCGAGGAGGTCGTCGCGGAGTACCGCGAGATCGACGCGGAACACCCCGAACTGACCGACCCGGCGCCGGTCGCGACGGTCGACGCCGCGGACTACGACGCGGTCGTCTTCCCCGGCGGCCACGGCACCGTCTGGGACGTGAACCAGGACCGCCACGCCCGACAGCTGCTGCTCGACGCGGTCGCGGGCGAGGATGGCGTCGCCCTCGTCGTCTGCCACGCGGTGGGTATCCTCGCGTTCACGAACGAGGCCGACGGGACGCCGCTCGTCGAGGGACGCGCAGTCACCGGATTCCCGAACGAGTGGGAGGCGGACATCGTCAACGAGGACGACGTGATGCCCGACGGCCGGAAGCTCCCGTACTGGGTCGAAGACGAGGTCGTCCTCGCGGGCGCCGACTTCGACGCCGAGCTCGACGCCGACGAGAGCGTCACGGTCGACGGCGACCTGATCACCGCCCGCGGTCCGGGCTCCTCGTCGGCCGCGGCCGCGACGCTGCTCGACGAGCTGTAGGCGCGCCGCTCTGCGGTCGCGGCCCGCCCTCTCCCGCTATCGGATCACGAACGCCGGCTCCTCGATCCGCTCGCTCCTACACTCGGGACACCGCGACGGGTCGTTGACCGGGTCGTCGAAGCCGTCGAACCCGCAGTCGCGGCAGGTCGGCGGCGCGACGAGGAACTCCTCGTCCGCGCCCCCGCCTCCGTCGCCGTCGGGTCCGTCGCCGTCGGTCACCGACCGCGAGACGTGTTCGAGGTGCTCGTACACGACGGGCGTCGGCAGCGACAGCGTCTCCGCGAGGTCGCTCGCGGTCCGGGGATCCTCGCGGAGCGCGTCGGCGATCCGCTGGCGGGTCGTCTCCATGGGCGGGATTCGACGGCGACGAGCAAAACCGTCCGGGATCGCGACGCCGAGCCGAGGCGTCAGCGGCACGCGCGACCGCGACCATGACACGGGCACAAGAGGTATGTCACCGGGGTGAGAGGGAGTGGGTATGAAAGCCGTCGTACTCGCGGGTGGCTACGCGACCAGACTGTGGCCGATCACCGAACACCGGCCGAAGATGTTCCTGCCGGTCGGAGAGAACACCGTCATCGACGAGATATTCGAGGACCTGGAGGCGGACGACCGCGTCGACGAGGTGTTCGTCTCGACGAACGAGCGCTTCGCCGACACGTTCGCTGAGTACCTCGCCGACAGCCCCTTCGAGAAGCCGACGCTCTCGGTCGAGGAGACGGTCGAGGAGGACGAGAAGTTCGGCGTCGTGGGGGCGCTCGAGCAGCTCGTCGACCGCGAGGACGTCGACGACGACCTGATCGTCGTCGCCGGCGACAACATGATCAGCTTCGACCTGGCGGACTTCACCGACTTCTTCGAGGACAAGGGGGCGCCGACGCTGGCCGCCTACGACGTGGGCGACCGCGAGCGCGCGAAGTCGTACGGGCTCGTCCAACTGGACGGCGACGAGGTGATCGACTTCCAGGAGAAGCCCGCCGACCCGCAGTCGACGCTCGTCTCCATCGCCTGTTACGCGTTCCCCGCCGAGACGCTCCCGAAGCTCACCACCTACCTCGCGGACGACAACAACCCGGACGAGCCGGGCTGGTTCCTCCAGTGGCTCCAACAGCGCGGCGCGGTCCACGCGTACACCTTCGACGGCGCGTGGTTCGACATCGGCACCGCCGACAGCTACCTCGACGCCGTCGAGTACGCGCTCGACGGCGAGACGCTCGTCGCCCCCGACGCGACCGTCGAGGGGAGCGACCTCGGCGACGTCGTCCACGTGATGTCGGGCGCGACGGTGACCGACTCGACGCTCGAGCGGGCCGTCGTCTTCGAGGACGCGACGATCACCGACTCGGAGGTCCGCAACTCCGTGATCGACACGGGTGCCGTCCTAGAGGGCGTCGACCTCACGGGCGCGCTGATCGGGTCGTACACCTCGATCACCGAGGGCGACGACTTTTAGACGCCGCCGCTGTGATCGGTCTCTCCGGCTACGGTCAGTCGTCGACGGCACCCGCCTGCGCGTGCGTGTGGTGATAGCAGTCGAACGCGGGGTCGCCGTCGTCGGTCGCGGGGTGGAAACAGACCCGTCGGTAGCGCTCGTTGTCGAGTAAGTTGGCCACGAACCCGTCGGTGTGCCGGGAGACCGACTCGTACGGGTCGCCGCAGGCGGGGCAGGTCGCCGGCGGATCGTTGGGAACGTACATACGCGGTCGGGGACGGAGTTACGTTCGCGATCCGGAAAAACGGCCCCGCTGAGACGCGGCGGTCGGGGAGTCGGCAGTCGGAGATCGTCAGGATCCGTTCGAGCCGTCGCCACTCCCGCCCTCGACACCGAGCGCGTCGAACAGCTTCCGGCGGACCGCCTCCTCGGTGAGGTGGAGGAGCGTGTCGCGGCTCTCGCCGCTCGCCTCGATGCCGGTGAAGATGCCGAGCGGGATCTCGAGCGACCCCTGCGTGGAGTGGCCGGCGGCGTCGCCCATCTCCGAGAACGCCTCGTCGAGGACGTTGCCGATGTTCAGCCGGATGTCCTTCGAGCGCGCGGCGAGGTAGATCTTCTCGTCGGCGATGCCCAACACGGCCGTCGTCGTGATCCCCTCTAAGTTGAGGAGGTGTTGCGCGGCCTGCGCGAGCGCCTCGCGGTCGCGGATGAACCCGGCGGTCGAGAAGAGGTGACTCCCCTGGACCTCGCGGTTCTGGATCGCCTCCGCGAGCACGTCCAGGGTCTCCGGGCTCATCGACGGCGACTCCACCTGTTCGAGCGTGTCGTGGTTCGCGAACGGGTGGAGGTACGCGGCCGCGGTCAGATCTGCGGGCGTCGTGTCCCGCTTGAAGTCCAGCGTCTCGGCGCGGATCCCGTAGAGGAGGGCGGTCGCGACCGCCTCCGAGGGCGACTGGTCGAACTCCTGGAGGTACTTCGTGAGGATCGTGGACGTCGAGGAGACGTTGGTGCGCACGTCGACGAAGCGCGCGTCGAACGGCACCTCCGACTCCAGGTGGTCGAGGTAGACGTCGATGCCGACGCCGAGGTCGAGGTCCTCGGCGGCGGCCTTCGCGAGGTCGACCGCGGCGACCGTCTCGTACTCCGAGAGCGGCGGCGCCTCGGAGCGCGCCAGCAGGTCGATCCCGAGGAGATTGACGAACGCCCGGTTCTCCTGGTGACCGACGTCGCCCGAGTAGATGATGTCGGCGTCGACGCCGAACGCCTCGGCGATCGCCTGGAGCGCGGTCGCCGAGGCGATCGAGTCCGGCTCCGGGTTGTCGTGGGTGAGGATCGCCATCCGGTCGCCGCCCTCCTCGATGATCTCCGCGAGCTGGCGGGCCATGTACTCCAGTTCGCCGGTCTCCAGCGACTGGAGCGCGCTGTCCGCGATCACCGTCGAGGGGTTGATCACGACGTCGGCGCCGCGCTCCCGCAGCTCGTCCTCGCTGACGGGGTCGGAGGCCCGGACGACGACGTAGTGGTCGCCGCCGGTGTCGCGTATCGCGGAGACGGCCGCCTTGTTGGCCTCGACGTCGCTGGAGAGGATCAACACGATATCTCGGCCGTCGAGTTCGTCGACGACGTCGGGCTCGGCGATGTCCTGAACGCGCGCGTTGAGGTCCTGATCGCGGAGCGCCTCGACCCGGCTCTCGTCGCGGTCGAGGATGAGGACGTCCTTCCCGCGCTCGGTCAGTTCCTCAGCGACGGCGTGCCCGACGCTCCCACAGCCGAGGATGGCGTACCGGGTCCGCGCGGATCCGGATGCCCCACTACTCATTGAAGGGATTTCCGCGGCACGACACTTAACGAGTGCGCTCTCGCGGCCCCGCCGGGCCGGAACCGGGTGCCGCCGCGGCGGCCGCGCGGAACGGTCTCTGTGCCGCCGTCGTCACGGAATGAAAAGGTCTTTTAACTCGACAGCGGTACGATTCAGTGAGGGCCGGTAGCTCAGTTAGGGAGAGCGACGGACTCTTAATCCGTCGGTCGCGTGTTCAAATCGCGCCCGGCCCGCTCCTTCACCGAACTATTCTGAGTCGTATAGATGGCATGACGGTAGCCTGATCGACTCAGATCTGGCGTATTCGCGGGTAGAGTTCGTTTGGTGACCGAACGGTGCGCCCTCACGTGTGGCATCTAAGTCATAGTTGGCGCCCATTCGTCATAAAGTTGTTCCATATCCAACATACTGCGTGGGAGGCCACTACGGTAATTCTGAACCGACGATGACTGGTCTGCCCAAACTCATACTCAACAGTTGTAGTTGGTGGACAGTGGTAGACAACTAATTAACCAACGACGGGACCATTGGCAACTTCTGTTGGTTAGTTTTGACTAGTTGGGTTCCTTATCAGCGACGCCACGTTACCGCAGTGTCGAGGGTATGCCAGCAGATAGGAAACTCAACAATCACTCAGCGCGACCGCGACATCGGGCGGAGTAGTTGCCAGATATCTGGACTAGTAGATTGATCTCTACCATCTCTCGATAGGTTTGACGATCATCAAACTGGTGCTAATATCGTTTGGACACACTTCGTCAGAGGATATCATCAGTTGTTTCCGCCTCTCTGAGTCGACCTAACTCGGTGTAGCGTAACGAGTACGGGACCCGGCTTTCGAATGGGATCGGATCCATGAGTTCGTAGAGCGACCTTGGCTCAAAGATAACGACCTTCTGGTTCTGATCAAACTCAGCCTGTTCCCCGGCATAAGACTCAACAGTGCGTGCGAGCGTGGCGCTGTTAGCTGGAACTATCTCTTTGACCCGTGCTACATATTGAACCGCTTGAACGTCATCAGAGACGTATATCGCGACGTACTCTGGGTTCTGATTGATACTCACGAATCCCCAAGCATTGTTCTCCTTCAGGAATTGGACGCCTGATTTCTGCGAAGGAAATACCGCGACAGTCGCATCATCCTCACCTTTGAGCTCCTCACGCGATAGTGTGCCCTGAACTGCGTTCGCCCCCGTTTTTGGACCGTCCCAGTTGCTCTCTCCACCGTCATTGTCTGGTTGGTTACTAGTTGACGTATCGTCCCCAGAGTTACCCTGCTCCCGGAACTCGATCACATCCTGAATTAGCCCAACTAGCTGGCCGACGTCTACAGCGTTAATCGGGAGAAGGACGTCGACAACCTGGTCATGCCGTAGCCCCGAGTCGGCTTGTATCTCAAGCAAGTCTAATAGACGCTGGGCGGTTATTACGCGCATGCGATCCCTGTACTTCGAGCCAAGAATTGTCTGGGAGACCGTTTCCACATCACCATTACCGACCACGTAGAGTCCGTACACCTGCTCCCTGTCTAATCCTTCATTCTCAACCAGCTCCTCCATGTAGTCTCCTGCTTGCTCTGGTCCAATCGAGAAGGCAGTTGACTTCTTCGTCTCAACGACTAGGTGTGTCTCCTCACTCGTTGCCGTCGAGACCCAATGTCCATCGTACCCAATAGTCCCGCTCACCCCTTGATAAATTCCGTATTCAATCTCAAAACCAAGTCGTCGCCCAATATTGTTGACGAGGTCTTGGAGGGCACGATTGTGATAGGAGTCACTTCCGTCGATTGCCTCCTGTAGATACGACTCGATCTCCTCCGTCGTCGTCTGCTCATCCTCAATTATCTCTCGAAACTGCTGACTTGCCCTCGAATCGTCCGTCCAATCACCAGCTAGATTCACGATCCGTTCCAGCGTGAGCTCAACCATTATTTTCCTAATTAAGAGAGCAGTCGCTTATTTTTATCCTTACATAATTGAGATTGAATCTGACTATATGATTTACAGGTTCATATTTTTCAGACGCACTCTGTAGTCCCTACCTGACACCCGAAGTATGACAGCCCGGCATGTCGTGGATATGCCAGCAGAGGATTTCACTCAGCTCCGCCCCGAATTACCTACGCATTAACGACTGTGACTACAAGACTGCTATTACGGGCTCAGGTCCAGTGTTATCTAGTTGAGCAAGTCCGACGGAGTCAGCTGTCATGACAGTGTTTCTCCCTAGGATACGAGTATTTCATGTTCTACACATCTGTGCCAATCATGAATCTGTGCTTAGCGCTATATCCCTCGTCCCCGAATGTAGTCATCCGTGTCTTCAATCAGCCGTCGCACTTTGTGTTCATTTGGGGCAGTCTGATTCGCATGAGCGCAGTCGTTGCGGATAGATGCTAGAGTTTTCAACGAACTGAGCGTTGTCTGCTCGATGACATCAGCTTTGTAGAGGGTGTCTGCGAGATCTCTGATCCCATCGTCATGGTTGTAATCGAGTTCGACATCTGCCTCCTGGCACATCGTCAATAGATGGCGTTCGAGTGCGACTCCTGCTGTGACTCCACTTGCGCGAGGTAGTCCCTCCTGAAGCAAGTCCCTTGCCTGCTGTACCTCGTCTTTTGAGACAGACTTTGAGATCTGCTCTTTGACTCTGAAACGCTCCGCACTGATCTTCCGTGGAATTGCGTTTACGATTCCGCGTTGTGTAATAAAACAGTCGTGTGCCGTACTATAAACTCCCATCCCCGTCGTATTATTCGGAGACACCTGTAACGTAATATACTTGTAAAATTCTGCCCGTGCTTCATCAAAATTATCTAACTCTGATTCAATATACTCTGTAACAAGTACTCGAGAGCCGGAATACCATTCTTGATACGCTTCCAGAATCTCACGTTGGGACTCCTTCTGTTCTGTAGTTGGAGTTTCCCATCCCTCGATATACATCCCACGCGTCCCACTATTGTAATCTACTTGTAATTGCTTGAAGAACGACTCTGTGTTCTCAACAATATGAATATAGAGCGTGGATATGTCCTATGAGAAGTATCCACTTACTCATTCAAGCAGTAGAAACAGAATTTTCCTACAACAATCTTGCCGATGCTAATTGATTATTTCCACCAAACAGTCATAGCTCCGAACGCTCGGAGGTCCAACCCTCTCGATTCAAGTAGAACCCGTCCCGCAGGTCACTCAGACGGATTATCCGCCTCAGCCAATTCCTCATCTGTTTCTTCCGCAGGATCATTTAGAAACGTGTCTTGGTACTCACCGTCAACGACCCGATGCGCACGGACCTCGTAGTTCAGATGCTCTTGGCCGTACTCCGACCGATCCGGCGGATCATCCACGTACCGGAAACACTCAACAAAGACCGTGCGTGGATGTAGCTTTTCACGCTGATTCAGCTGGATGACGTCCACAGTATTCCAGACCTCCCAGTCCGTCTCCTCAACAAAACGGTCAACCAAGTCGTCTAGGTACTCTTTGCTGGCCTCGTAGTTAGCCGCCCCACCAAGTTCAGTATCATACGTCTCGTGATGCGGTGCCGGATCATCCAGTCGAGACGGCACCACCGGTGCCGACACACCGTGCTCATTCAATGTCTCCTCGACCTCTGCCCGGAGCTCATCATCAGCTCCCGGCGAAAGGATGACGCGATTGATCAGCGTATCCATATCGGCAGACAGGTTGACGTGAGACGGATTGTCCGGCCTGCTCTCGGGTGGCATCTCTTGGCCGTCCGTCCGGATTATCGGGTTGCCGCCCCGGTTTGTGAGCACCCGAAACTCTTGCTCGCTGTCGAACGTTCGATGTTTGTAGAAGTACAGGACGTATGGGATCCCGGTCGGCGTAAATTCCTCCTCGTAATCTAAGTACCGGACGATTCCCATATACAAATCCTCTTGATCAGGCGCGATGAATTCCTCTATCTGTCGGTACGTGGTCTCGATCGCTACTCCTCGACCACCTGCGTACGTCTCCCAGATCTCTGGGTCCTCATCCGTCCCGAGCCGCCAACAGCTCGCGTAGTAATTCTCACGCGCCGCTTCACCCGCCTGTTCCATTCCGCTGGCAAGATCCATCTCCTCGCCATTTTTGAGAATCATCGATTCGGTTCGCTCCGAACGCTGCCTCTCGTGATCACGAGCTGGTTCAGAGGCCTGGCCCTCGCGTTCTTCGTATCCCTCGGCTTGGCCGGCTCGGAACCCGTTTTCGAGTGTGTCAGCGAAATGTCGGAGGGGTTTGTAGCGCCGGATGATCATCTGGTCTGAAGGTATCATCCACTCGGTGTTTTTGCCGGTCACCGGGCGGCGGGAGGAATTACCTGATGTCATTTCCTTCGAGTTATCCTGTCACTACTTGTAGGCCACGACGATGAGGCCCAGTACGAACATTCGGTGTCATGGCTTTCGAGGAGCGAAAACCAGTCAAAGAGCGTCTCAAAAGGTAGTGCTATACACAAAACCGCAGTAACCCCCACTTGTTTAATACAATAGCACGTCCTCGAAAACGTGAGCGAAAACGGACCCTCAGACGCAGCAATCTACGCCCGAGTTTCGACATCGGATCAGGACGTGTCTCGCCAGCTCGACGAGGCGCACGAGCATTTGGAACGTCTCGGTGTGGAAGACATCGAGGAGTATCCAGAGATCGTCTCCGGTGCCGCCGACACCGACACTCGCGAGGTCTACAACCGACTCCTCGACGATATCGAGAGTGGAGAGTTCGATCTCGTGGTCGTTCACGAGATCAGCCGGCTCTCTCGCCTCGGCCCGACTGAGATTCACGAATTCATCCAGCACTGTTTGGAACACGACACCGGCGTCGAAGCCCTCGACGTCGGACTGAAGATTCATGTCGACGACGGCGAACTCCAGCAGACGATATACAGCATGGTCGCTCGGTTGATGGGCGACCTCGCCCAGATAGAACACCAACAAAAACTCCAGCGGATACGGTCGGGCGTCCACGCCGCACAGTCCGCCGGAAAGTGGACTGGGAGACCGCCTGCGGGGTTCGTCGTCGAGGATAGCTACCTCCGCGTTGATCCGGCCGAGTTCCTACACGTCCGCGAGGCCCTGGCTCGTGTCGATTGCGGTGAGTCGTTCGCGACTGTTGCCGGCGACACCGGCATCGCCGAGTCGACGCTCCGGAGTCTCCACCAAGATCGGCGCGACCTCTACCTCGGCGGAGAAGCTGAAGACGACCGCGTCAACGAGGCGCTCACCGACGTCCGCCCGCTACAGGATGCGCGTGCCGAGGATCCCAACCTCGAAGAGCTGCGCGAACGTGTTGAGCGGTTAGAGCAGGCCACCGATATTGACGCCTGACATACACCCTATCCCCTTTACCCTGAACCGCGCGTGCGTGTCATATTGTAATTGCGGCGGGGGTGTGATAAAAGAGTCGCTACGATATTCACTTCGAGAATTAACAGCCAAATCAGCTGATAAAATGTGCCTGCGAATTGACCGTACTGAACTCTGGCGATTCGGATCCCGTTCCGAACACGGTGAAAGAGGCGAGTCGCGCATGTAGTACTACCACGTACTAATCCACCGTCTTGACGCCGGTAATCGCAAATCGTGCGCCCCCCGAGATACTCTCCGTAACCTGTATCTCCCAATCGTGGCCGGTAACAATCTGCTGGACGATATTCAACCCAAATCCCGTCCCGTCCGGGTTCGTCGTGAACCCGGTCTCAAAAACTCGATCACGCTCTTCGGGTGGAATTCCAGGTCCATCATCGGCGACTGAGAAGCCGTCCGACTGTGCTTCGACGGTTACCTCTACGTCTGCCCCGGCGTGTTCGATAGCATTTCGGAATAAGTTCTCGAACAATTCTCGTAATCGGGACTCATCCGCAAGTATCTGGGTACCGGAGCCTGCCAACCGCAGGTCAGCGTCGATCGTTGCGACTGAGTCCCAGGCTTTCGTCACGGTGTCGAACAACGACACTGGGTCTGTCTCCCCGACCGGTGTGTTCGTCCGTGCGAGCTGTAACAGCTCAGACACCAGCGAATCCATCCGTTCAAGCGCGTTGTCAACGAGAGTTAGCTCATCGCGGTCGATGTCTGCCTGTAGTATATCGACATAGCCCTGCGCGACGTTGAGCGGATTCCGAAGGTCGTGTGAGACGAGCCCGGCGAAATTCTCCAGACGTTCGTTCTGCTGTTGAATTTCACGCTCCTGCGCCTTGCGTTCAGTAATGTCTTTGATCGTCCCAAAGTGGTACGGCGCCCCGTCAATCGTTCGCTGCGTCGTGACCGTCGCCACGGACACGCGGTTCCCACTGTACTCATGGACAGTCTCCGCCTGCCGTGTGTCACGTCAGCGAATGAGCTCCAGTACGCGTCGAACGTGTCGGGGTCGACCTCGGGTGCGACCTCCCAAATCGCTACTCCGACTAGATCGGCCGGCGTGACTGAGAACAGCTCAGCGTAAGAGTCGTTCACGTAGATATACCGACCGTCTTGTCCGTATATCCCGACGCCGACGCCGACTGCCTCGACCATCTGCTGGAAAAACTCGGAGGAGAGATCATCCGATTTCGAGTCGCCGTCGCTCATATGCCGTACTCTCTGTCGGCTGGTTACTTACTCTTTGCTAGGTCCGAACCGACTGATGAGCGCTTTACCTGCCCTGAACGGTCCCATCTGATCTGACCGACATCTCTTCGTACTGCCCTGTCTGAAAAAGTCCATAATGTTATAATGTTCAGGCCCCTAACCAATGTAATCGTGAACTGAATGAACGGTATTCACGTTCTCCACATAGACGACGAGCCCGGTTTCGCGGAGTTAGCCACCGATATGCTGGAACATCAAGACGATCGGTTCACCGTTGAAACCGCAACGAGAGCCAGCAAAGGGCTGGATCGACTTACTGCGAACGACTTCGACTGTGTAGTTTCTGACTACGATATGCCAGGACAAAATGGCATTGAGCTCCTCGAAACTGTCCGCGAAGAACACGGGGACATACCATTCATTCTCTATACAGGTAAGGGGAGTGAAGCGGTTGCTAGTGATGCGATCTCGGTTGGCGTCACAGACTATCTTCAAAAAGAGAGCGGTACGGGCCAGTACCTCGTGCTCGCAAACCGCATCAGAAACGCCGTCGAAAAGTATCGGACCCAGGCTGAACTGGAGGACAGAGAGAAACGGCTTAACCTGTTTTTCGAGGAATCCCCGATGGGAGTCGTCGAATGGGACGAGAATTTTGATTTCGTCCGACTAAACGATACCGCCGAGGACATTCTCGGCTACAATGAGACCGAACTCAAAGGAAAGTCTTGGGAGAAGATCGTCCCTGAGTCCGATCAGGATCCGGTCGAAGAAGTGGTCTCAGACCTCCTCGAAGCCGAGGGCGGCAACCACAGTTTCAACAAGAACGTCCGGAAGGACGGTCAGCGAATCATCTGTGAGTGGCATAACCGGGTTGTAACTGATGAAAACGGCGAGGTCGTCACAATCTTCTCGCAGTTTCAAGACGTTACTGAACGCGAACAGCGCCGAGCAGAATTACAAGAGTACGAGACGATCATCGATTCAGTGACCGATGGAGTGTATGTCGTCGACGAGGAAGGGCGGTTTACTTACGTCAATGACGAGCTCATTGAGTTGGTCGGGTACGAGCGGGACACAATCCTCGGACGCAGGCCATCACTCATCAAAGACGAGGATAGCGTCAAACGGGCGGAACACTACTTAGGACAGTTGCTGTCGAGTGAAGGTCCAGAGTCAGCTACGTTTGAGGTGACATTACAACCGCGTGATGGCGAGTCAATCATCTGTGAAGATCATATGAGTGTCCTTCCGTATGAAGGGGAGCACTTCGAGGGGTCAGTCGGGACACTCCGAGATATCACGGAGCGCGAAGAACGCGAACGGGAACTCGGACGACAAAACGCCCGTCTCGAAAAGTTCGCTAGTGTCGTTAGCCACGATCTTCGAAATCCACTAAACGTTGCGGAGGGGCGAGTCGAACTGGCGCAAGCGGAGTGCGACAGCGAGCATCTCGACGATGTTGAGAGCGCACTGGAGCGGAGCCAAGCACTAATTGATGATCTGTTGACGCTGGCACGGGAAGGGAACCGAGTGGACGACATCGAAGCCGTTGAGTTCGGAACGCTAACCAAGAATTGCTGGCAAAATGTCTCGACCGGCGAGGCAGCGATCATGGTTGAAATTGATCAGACAATTCGTGCTGACCAAAGCCGTCTTCAACAGCTCTTAGAAAACCTGTATCGCAACGCCATCGAACACGGTGGCGGCGACGTAACTGTCACCGTGGGGGCCCTCCCAAACGGATTCTATATTGAAGACGACGGTTCGGGGATCCCCACCGATGAGTGCAACAACGTGTTCGACGCGGGGTACTCAACTACAGACGACGGTACAGGATTCGGCCTCAATATCGTCGAAGATATTGTCGATGCGCACGGCTGGGAGATTCAATTAGCTGAGGGGTCTGGCGGGGGTGCGCGCTTCGAAATTACCGGCGTTGAATTCAGTGCTAAATAGAATCGCTGAGTCTTATACACCACTTGTGATTGGTTTTAGACACGTTCACACCACTGGCGGTACCTGTTGTCCCTGTACTGAGCGATCCAACCAGCTGGCTGTTTGAACAACTTCTGTGCGAAACATGTGTCCTATATCTCGCATGACTATTCCAATATTCCACTGAGTCGGTAGGATCCTTGGCGATCATAAATGAATATGTGTGATAAAGGATATTTCGACAGAGCCAAGATCCTCAACCGGCATATCCGCTTGGGAGTCCAGCCTGATATCGCCGTTCACCGGAAGAGGATGTCAACATTACCAGTAATTATTTGTCATCATACCGCATTCTCGTTATTATGGAGGCTATCCAGCTCGTGTACGTGGGTGGATTCGGCCTCGCTGCGATAGCTTGCTTGTTAAGTGTTCGACGCGTGTCTCAGGTCACAGATGCTGACACACAGCGCGGTCTCAGTGCTTTACTAGTCCTAAATGGTATCTGGGCACTCACTCATATCGGTCGCGTCTCTCCTCTCTCAGCCACTGGACAGATAGCCTTCTATCTCGTTGGACTGGTTGTAGGACTCGCAACCGTTGGAGCGTGGCTATATTTTTGTTCCGCATACACCGGTCACGACTACCACCGTCGGCCGTGGATACGCAAAACATCGATTAGTGTCTACCTTAGTATTGTTCTGATTAAACTTACAAATCCCATCCATGGGATGTACTTTGACACGACCACCACGACACAACCGTTCGCACATGTGGTGGTTGGACTCGATACAATCCACTGGATCGTAACTGGATTTTCATATGCGCTCGCGTCAATCGGTTTCTATCTTATTTTTGAGATGCTCGACAATTCGACGTCTGAGGTCCGTTCGTTAGGTGTAGTTGTCGCGACAACGGCGTTACCGATCGTGTTCTATGTGAGCAGTCTCACAGATACTAGCGGGCTCATCACACTTCACTACGAACCACTTGGAATCGCTGTGTTTGCTATTGGGGTGCTTTTTGTGGTCGACGACGAGTTCGCTGCCACTCCACGGTTCTGGCGTACGCAGATCATCGATGATATTGACGAAGTAGTTGTCGTGACTGATGATGACGGATATGTCCGTGATTATAATCAGCGGGCAAGTGAGTTATTCTCAGGGCTAGCCGAGGTGAAAGGCAGACCGCTGGCTGAAACCTTGCCAGAATTAAAACAAATTACAGCCAGTGAAGACAATATTATGACTATTTGCGGTCAAAATGATGAAACTGTACGGTATTTTTACGTTACTAACACAACACTAACCCAGGTCAATACAGACGTTGGGCAGGCTATTGTGTGTACAGATGTAACCAGCGCCGAGCAGCAGCACCGAGAGCTCAAACGGAAAAATGAGCAACTTGAGTATAAAAATGAGCAACTCGACAACTTTGCCAACGCGATAACACACGAGCTACGGAATACGCTCACAATTGCTGGGGGGTACCTAGAAGAGATCTCAACACAACGGGCAGCGGTTACTACCACATCTGGTGGTGAAGCTGTTGAATCGATAGAGGAAGCACACGATCGGATGGAACGTATTGTTACTGATCTAGCAAGGCTGGCCCGAAGTGAGTATAGGATTGGTGAGACCGAGATATGCTCACTAACGACGATAGTTGAGGCTGTACACAACCACACCGATCCAGATACACTGTTGGTTGATATTAATACAGATGTGACAGTAGAAGTAGATCGTGCGCTGTTCACCGAACTCTACATAACTGCTGTTCAGTTCGCTGACTTGTACGGCGCGGACAGACTAACAATAGGTGCCGACGAGGGCACAGTCACATTCACGACAGACAGCGATCCGATACCAACAGAGGTTCTCGATGGTGTGTTTCGTTACGGTGAAGCAACGCCATCCGCAGAAACCGGAATGTTGTTCCCAACAATGGAGACGATCGCCAGAAGCCATGGCTGGTCAGTCGACATCGACTCGACGTATCGAGATGGTGTTCGGATCGAGATCTGTGGCGTTGAGATGTGGTCCGATAATAAAGGACAGTGTTCGAAGAACTAATTGATATCGACTAACGGAAGTAAATAGTAATCTCAGTACCGGCAGGCAGACACTTATCAACGTGAATATGCCCAGAGTGGTAACCAGCGGTATTCTCTCAAATAAAAAGATTGATCTACGGGTGGCAGACCGTTACATTCTGGTGATTGAGTGGTCCAATATGGTTTCTCTTCTGGCCCACGGCCCCGGTCAAAAACTATCGAGAAGATTACGACGCAACGAATTCAACATCCGTGATTTCGAAGCGTGCCCCACCATCACTCCCATCTGTAACATGAATTTGCCAGTCATGAGCAGTAATGATCTGTCCGACAATACTTAATCCAAACCCGGTTCCGTCTGTTGATTGCGAATAGCCTGCCTCAAAGACATCATCACGCTCATCGGGGGAGATTCCTTGGCCATCGTCCTCGATGTAGAATCCATTGGCTAACTCTCCAACTGTCACCGTCACATCTGTTTGACCGTGTTCGACTGCATTCCGAAACAGATTCTCAAACACCTGCTTGAGGCGACTCTTATCAGCTTGTATATTCCCATCAGTATTATCAACTAATGTTGCTTGATTTGTCTTGACAGTCTCCCAGCATTCGTTAGTTAGCGCGGCAAGATTGACCGCCTGAGTGTCGGTCACTGCTTTTCCTTCTCTAGCTAATGCTAGCAGGTCACCAATCAGCGCTTCCATCCGCTTGAGCGCTTTTTTTAGTCCATTGATATGCTCGCTGTCGCATTCATCCGATAATAATTCAAGCCGCCCAGTAGCGACGTTGAGCGGGTTCCGTAGGTCATGTGAGACAACACTTGCGAACTCTTCAAGTTGCTCGTTTGTGCGTTTCACCGACTCACGTTCTGAGATATCAATATACATCGCTACTGTCCCGACGGTGTCTCCATCTACTGTACGGCGAGGTACCGAGCGCAAAATTGTCTCGGTGATCTCACCGTCGGCAGCAACTAAATCACGCTTCTCATCAGTGAACTCTCCAGCAAGCGACTGGGCATACCCTCCTGATTGGAGTTTGTCCGCCGATTCAGATGTATAAAACTCCGTGAGTTCACACCCAATTACTGTATCCGCATCGTAGCCAAGTGTGTCCACAAATTGACCGTTACAGTCCTCGATAACCGGTCGACCACCCTCTGATCGAGTCAAAACCGTCATGACTGGCGATTCCTCGAATAGCGTTCGGTACTGCGATGCGTACTTGATCGCCAACTGCTCTAGTTCCTCAGTTTGTGCTGCCAACTGCTGTTCGCGTTCTATCTGTTCGGTGATATCTGTCGTGATACCGGCGAGACGTGACGGGCTGCCAGTCTCGTCATCAAGCACGTCAAGACTGGCCCGTACCCAGCGCATACCGCGGTCAGGATGGTCAACACGGAATTCTTGTTTAATTGGCCACTCTGGTGATTTGGACCGCTGGGCCTCCACCTGCTCGAGTAACTCATGCTTATCATCAGGATGGACGTGTCGGAGCCAAGCCATCGGGTCATCATAAGCCTCCTCGGGTGTAATCCCATAGATTCTCCTGACTGCCGGGTTCACGTACGAGGTTTCAGAATAATCGGCTGGTAACAAGAAAAACGCATCTTGGACATTGCCCGCGAATCGCTCAAACTGGTCACGAACCGTCCTCAGCTCTTCTTCCCGTGCTTTGCGTTCGGTGATGTCTTGAAACGTTCCTTGGACAGCAACAACTGTGTCACCATCAGATACTGGCTCTCCGAGTGTGCTGATCCAGCGTGTGCCGCCGTCGCCTGTGACAATCCGTAACTCTAGATTGTACGGTTCGCCTCCTGTTGTGAGCCGGTCGAACGCGTCACGCACTTTTTCTCTATCATCCGGATGATAGAACTCAACGGCATCTTCAATCGTCACGTCGGCATCCGGTTTCAGTCCGTGGATACGATACACTTCATCCGACCAACGCAGTGTCTCAGACTGTAAGTCAAACTCCCAGCCGCCAATGTGTGCGACTTCTTGTGTGTCTCGAAGGAACTGGCGACTCCGTTTAAGCTCCTGTTCTCTCTGTTTACGTTCGGTTATATCGCGGTACAGCCACAAGTGTGCATCTCCCGCAGGCAGGGTGTACGGAACGTAATCGCGCTCAACCACATGACCGTTTACAAGTGTGAGCTCCTCATTGCGAACCGGTTCTCGGCGTTCAATTCGGTTGGTGACATCGTCAATAAATTGTTGAGGATCTACAAATAGCTCCTTGAGCTCTTCAGCGGCTGTAGCACAGTCACGCCCAATCAGTTGATCACCAGTTGCGGGCACACCAAGCGTCTCTCCGAGCAGGTCATTCGCCATTAGTACATCCCGTTTGGCATCTTCGACTAGCACACCCACCGGAAGATTTTCGACAATGGTTCGGAGGACGGTATTAGTCTGCTCTAGCTCCTGCTCGCGCTTTTTACGACTCGTGATATTTTGATTCGTACAAATGACGTTGCCGTCATCAAGCAACGAGAGTGCAACTTCTTGGTAGACTTCGGTCCCGTCGCATCGTTTGCCTACAGTCTCGCCCCGCCATTCACCCTCGCTTTCGAGTACTGGGAACACCTCCTGCTCAATCCGAACAGTCTCGTTGTCGCCGTACAGTCGCCGCCAGCTGCTACCGAGTAGCTCATCGGCGTCATAATCAAAGACATCGGCGTGAGCTTGGTTCATGTAAGTGTATTCAAGATCCTCGTTTAGGATCGAGATCCCGTCCATAGCCGCTTCCATAGCAGCTGACTGTCTCTCAAGTTCGGCTTCTCGTTCCTTGCGCTCGGTAATATCTGTTGAGACACCGAGAACGGCTTTGCCGTCCGTCTTAACCGGGTCATACGGAATCTTTGTTGTCTCTAAGACCCGCGTGTTACCGTCTGCGGTCGTCAGCTGCTCTTCAGGAATATGTGTTGGTTCGCCGGACGAAATAACGGTCCGATCGGCAGCGCGAAACTGTTCTACCTCTATTTTATTATCAGCAAAATCGGCATCTGTCGACCCTTCAAGTTCGCTAACTGTAGCCCCATAAGCGTCGGCAGTGGCCTTGTTTGCCAACAAGAACTCGCCGACTTCATTTTTAACAAAAACGAGCTGTGGGAGCATATCAATAATCTGGCGTAATCGGTCATGACTCGCTTGTAACCGCTCTCGTTGCCGGTAGCTCTCTACCGCGTTACGAATCTTATTTGCAAGAACAGCATAGTGGCCCATTCCAGATCCCTTTTGAAGATAGTCTGTGACGCCGGCAGCGATTGCATCGCTTGCGACTGCTTCGCTCCCTTCGCCAGTGTACAATATAAACGGCAAGTTCTGATAATCCTCACGTACGGCATCAAGAAATTCGATGCCGTCTTGATGTGGCATTTGATAATCACTCACAATACAGTCAAAATCAGTTGTATCGAGTCGCTCTAGCCCTTCGCTAGGGCTCATCACTATCTCAACAGTGAATTGGGGCGCTTGTTTTGAGAGCATCTCGGATGTCAGACCCGCGAAGGCGGAGTCATCATCAACATGGAGGATAGAGATTCCTGTTGATTCAGTCATGTACTTGAAACTGTTATTATGTAATATATCGTTTTGGAAGTAGTTTTCACACGAGATATTTGACCAACCTGACCATCGATACCACGCCTTGGATATCGACGATACCATTGTCCAAAGTGTTATTCAAATAGAAAATTGACAAAGGTTTATACATGATTTTGTCAATAAACAAGTGTTGACAGATTCGATCACTGCCGAGTTCGGCGCCATGGTCGACCTCAGTCGGTCAACGAGCAGTACGCCGAGCCGTGGGCGTATCGCGGTGACGCCTACACAGATTCGCGTCCAGGCCGGGGAAGTAGCACGCCGGGTCGACATGAATGAGGTTTTCGATATTGTACGGGATGTTTCGATGGCCGCCGCTGCCGACTCGACGGAGACTGTCACGCTGGCGTTCGACAGCGGAAACCGGCGCGAGACGCTCGCCATGCGGGCCGACGCTGCGACGCTCGTGAAGTTCCAGCGTCTGCTTTTCAAACAACTGCTCGTCGACGTCCAGGTGTCTGTCTCCCACCGACGCGCGGACGACCAAACTGACGACAGACGATCCTGTCGACTCGCCGTCTCAGCCACAGCGATACGACTCAAACCGACAGATGGCGGCGATCGGATCACCGTTGACCGGGACGACATCGCTCGATTCAGTCTCTCGGGAGCCGATGCACCGGTAGTCGTCTTGTACCTGAACGCGCCGGACCGGACCGAACGGATCAGCGTCCAGTTTCCATCGTTTCGCCTACTGAACCTCTTTGGCCGGTACCTTCGCGCTGACCTGCTCGCGGTCGATGCGCTCGGGTCGGTGTCGGACGGGAACGGTCCCATCGAGTTACTACTCGTTGACGATGACGAACAGAGCCTTGAGATGACCCGCGTCTTCTTGAGCGAACAGTCAGACCGACTCTCGATAACCGAAGCGACGAGCCCTCTGGCAGCGCTCGAACGTCTCTCTGAACACCCTCACGTCGAGCAAATCGACTGTATCGTCAGCGACTACAAGATGCCGGGTATGAACGGTATCGAGTTTCTCAACGCTGTTCGAGACCGCCATCCGGCGCTGCCCTTTATTTTGTACACTGGACGGGGCAGCGAGGAGGTAGCCAAGCAGGCAATCCTCGACGACGTGACTGACTACGTTGAGAAGGACGTCGGCCCGAAACAGTACGAAACTCTCATCGAACGGATCAAGAAGGCTGTTCGGTGACCGGCGGTCCGATCGACTTGCTATTTTTTCTGGTGAGGAAGAAAGAGTTCCGGGTAGATCCATAGAGTAATCAACAATATCCTACAGAAGAGCGTATTTCGAATCTAGTGCTCGGAGGGTAAAGAGCTGTATTATATTATATATTTGAAAACTAGAATGTCAACAGAGCCAGCAAGATGACTGTCACTCTGTATTGCCACCATCACCTACTACCTTGACCGAACTACCTGCCTGCGCTCCGGCATGTTCACCCGCTATATCGATAACCCGGTTAGGGTCCGCATCAATAGTGAACCCGCTGAGCCGGTCTTGAAGCTTCCCCGCTCGTTCTTTGAGATTGTCTGCATTCTGAGAGACCTCCGCAAGCGACGATGTTTGTTCTTCGGCTGCTGCGGAAACATTATCCGACTCGCTGTTCACCTCATTTGCCGCGTGAGCGACCTCCTCGACGATGCTTACGACCTCCTCCGTAGAGGCAGCTTGGCTGTCTGTTGCGTCACTAATCTCCTGAATACCATCATTCACGCCTTCGACAGTGGTCGTGATCTCATCGAGCACAGCGAGAGCCGACTCAACCGTGTCTGCGCCCGAACGAACCTGTTCCTGCATTAACTCCATATCCCCAACGGCTTCACCAGAGGTAGACTGTACACGTTCAATCCGCTCGGTGACGTCATCAACCGCCTCCGCTGTCTCCTCTGCAAGCTCTTTCACTTCGTCTGCCACTACAGCGAACCCGGACCCGGCCTCACCGGCACGAGCCGCTTCTATCGAGGCATTCAGCGCAAGCAGGTTCGTCTGTTCTGCTCTGTTGAATCCGCAGAAGGCGACGGGATAGCGTCGCTCTGAAGGTGG
>NZ_SGXU01000267.1:0-583 GCF_005435015.1 Halorubrum sp. SP9 | reverse complement strand
GATCTTAGTGGGAAACCCAAGCAGTCCGTGTGCTGATGCTGATCCGTTGCGGATACAGCTCCGTAGTAGCCTCAGGTGATCCTGTGACGCGACATCTGCCGAACAGGGTGAATATAAGCCACAGCTACGACTCCCTGATGAACTCAACTCCGGTGATCTCAAATCGAGCCCCTCCCGTGGGACTTTCGGCCACCCGTATGTCCCATCCGTGAGCCGAAACAATCTGTTCGACAATCTTCAACCCAAATCCGATCCCGTCGTCTTTCGTGGAGTAGCCCGCAGTAAATACATCTGAACGTCTGTCTTCGGGGATCCCGGGGCCATCATCTTCGATATAGAAACCATCCGCATCAACGCCGACTGTAACGGTTACCTCTGGACCTCCGTGCATGAGTGCGTTGCTAAACAGGTTCTCAAGGAGTTGGCAGAGCCGATCGTCATCAGCGACAATTGCAACCGCTGCGGGCGTTTCATCCGCGTACTGTAAGGTCGCGTCCTCTGTTTGATCCGCGACCATCTGCCAGGCAGTACGTAGTGTCTCTTGGAGCTCGATCGCATCTTTCGACCCAATATCTCGTCCTTC
>NZ_SGXU01000266.1:0-586 GCF_005435015.1 Halorubrum sp. SP9 | reverse complement strand
TCATCTTGGTACTGCCCCGGCGTGTAACCTGTCTGCTCCTCGATAGCTTCGTAAATCTCGACGTACTCCGACCCTTGGATGAGCGACGGCTCATCCTCGTCGCTGTCCGCCTCCCGCTGAGCATCCAGTCGCTCCTTGACCGTCTCCTCTGCGAGGATGTCGTTGGTCAGTGCGAACCCGACGAGCCCGTCGTACGGGATCGGCGTGTGCTCTGAGACGAGGTTGTGCTTGCGGGCGTACTCCCACAGTTTGAACTTCTCGATGCCGGTCATCTCCTGGCCGGTCACTCCCTGTCGGTCGTCGCGCTCGCCCATGTCGCACAGGGCAAAGTGTCCGAAATTGTATGTTGCTTTGCGCTTGTGGTCGTAGGCGATCAGGTCGCCGCCTTTCCCACCGATGGTGACAAAGTAGTTCTCGCTGTCACCGAAGTGCCCGAGGGGGTTCTTCCCACGCTCTCCCGCGTGGAAACCAAGGTCGCTCATATCCAACTGCCACAGGGGGTTGTGGCTCCCAGTGAGGTCCTTCCAATCCGTCTCGCCGGACGCCACACGCTCCTCCCGCTCGGCCACTTCGTCGGGATCGACTT
>NZ_SGXU01000265.1:0-586 GCF_005435015.1 Halorubrum sp. SP9 | reverse complement strand
GGAACACCAGTTTGGATTGCCGACGCAAAGTGGAAGGAGAGTGACTCGCCGGCACGAAACGACCTGTATCAAGTCACAAGCTACCAACGGAAGGTGGGAGGGGATTCAGTGATATTCTATCCTGAGCAAGGGGGTTCCCTCGAAACCGTCTATGGACTCTCAGACGACGAGCATGACACACAGGAAGATAGTGAATTGCGGATAGTCGAGGTACCGCTAGGTGGTGAGACTTATCAAGAGTTTGAGCGAGAAGCCAGAGAGAAGGTTAGGGAAGCATTACAAGCACAACTTCCAGAGCTGTGATTTTCACTTGTATCGAGTTACGAGTCAGTTGGCGAAGTCAAGCGTAACCTGCTGTGCGTGACCGCCGATGTCAGCTTTTTCGTCCTCGAACTCGGCAAGGTCCATCCCCCCGCACCGAAGCTTGTAGATACGCTCTCGCTCCGCGTCAGTGAGCGTCTGACTGTAGACACTCTGCTTGAGGTAATAGCCGACCGACTCCGCGAGGTATGGCGGAACCGCATTCCCGATCTGCTTTCGGACTGAGACGAGCCCGCCGTCGAACCGGTACCAGTCCGGGAATGTC
>NZ_SGXU01000264.1:0-589 GCF_005435015.1 Halorubrum sp. SP9 | reverse complement strand
ATCACCCGCCTCGACATCGTTGAGCGCCTGTTCGATTGCGTCGCTGTCCGTCAGTTTCGTAGTGTCGTCAACAGTTTTCGTACTCATTGTTACTCGTTGATGTCCTCGTAGTCTTCTTCGGCGTTCTTCCGCCACTCCTCCTCGTCGTACTCTCCGACTTCGACGCCCGTAATCTGCGGAATTGCCAGCAGGGCCTCACGGATGCGTTCATGCGAGTCGTCGGAGTACATCATCCACAGATTCTCGTTCGGGTCAATCTGGACGACACCGTCATCGTCCACCTCACCGTCGATCCCAAACCCGATCGTTACGTCTTGTGGGTCGCCGTTGCTGTCGTATGTGACGCTGATTTCTCCCATCAGTTACTCCTTCATGCGGATGCTCACACGGACATCATCGCCCGTGGACAGGGCCAGTTCGTCGCGAACGTTGACGGGGACGCGGATGACCCCGTCCGTCGCGAGGGTGACGTGGAAGACGGCCGTGTTGACGTGGATCCAGTCGTCGCTGCGATCCACCACGTCGATCTTCACGGCGACGTGCGTCCCCCGCCCCGCCTGGTCATCGTTACAGCCGAGGCGTCGGCGGA
>NZ_SGXU01000263.1:237-591 GCF_005435015.1 Halorubrum sp. SP9 | reverse complement strand
GATCCTGTTCCTGATGATCTACCCGATGATGATCAACATCGATCTCCGGGAAGTGATCAACGTCCGCGACCACGCCGGTCCAGTGGGGTTGAGCCTGCTGATCAACTTCGGCGCGGCGCCGCTGTTCGCGGTCGCCCTCTCTCGGGGCTTCTTCGGCGGCGACATAGAGTACGCCGTCGGACTGTACTTCATCGCGCTCATCCCGACCTCCGGGATGACCGCCGCGTGGACGGGCCTCGCCGACGGCGACCTCGAGGCGGCGCTGGTCGCGATGGCGGTCAACCTGTTAGCGGCGATCGTGATTCTCCCGGCGTACCTGTCCGTGCTCGTGCCCGCCGACATCGGGTTCGACCC
>NZ_SGXU01000263.1:0-208 GCF_005435015.1 Halorubrum sp. SP9 | reverse complement strand
GGCCGCCGGGACGGTCACTCGATGGCTGTTGCTCCGTCGGTATTCCACGGCGGGTTTCAAGCGCCTGAAGCCGTTGTTCGGCGGACTGTCGTCGCTCGGCGTGATGCTGATCGTGTTCGTCGCGATGACGATGCGGTCCGGTCAGATCCTCGCGGACCCCGTCGCGTCGGCGGTGACGGTCGTTCCGCTGGTAGTGTTTTACGCGGCG
>NZ_SGXU01000262.1:0-593 GCF_005435015.1 Halorubrum sp. SP9 | reverse complement strand
ATGTAGTAGCGGCCGACGTTCCACAGTTTCGACGCGGAGAACCCGCACTGATCGAAATCGTCACGAACCTGTTGGTGGTTCGTGATGCGTGCGACGTAGGTGCGGGTCGTCTCCAGCATCGACTGTGGTTATAACTAGTTATGAGTAAGAGCATATTAACGACTGTGTTTGGCGTGGAATATCCGGCCGACTGTTCGAGGGTGGTAAGTCACCCAGTTGTCGGCTTCATCCCACGGCTAAAGCCGTGGGTTTTCGCCTCGCACCTTCTATAAGAACAGAGGATTTGCCACCAGATGCCCCGGGGCACTATCAACAGTCGCATCCTCCCCCCTACTATATTCCAGAGAAATTGCCTCTCTCGTCGCCGATCGAGAACGACAAGGATCTCGCGGCGACGAATCAGTGACCCGGCGCTACGGAACTTTGTCCACGATATTGCGCAGGTCATCTTGGCTGGACCAGGCGAAGCATCGGTTGTGGAGTTCGAAGAGGCGGAATTCGTTGAGGTGAACCCAACTGTATGAGACAGGTGCTTGTTCGTCATCCTCTCGTTCCTCTAATCGGTCAATAACATCGGACTTCTTGAGTCTGAT
>NZ_SGXU01000261.1:0-597 GCF_005435015.1 Halorubrum sp. SP9 | reverse complement strand
CCGGCCACGAAGTCCTCGATGCCATCCGTGCCGAGGGGTACGATGTCCAGGTCGCGATGCTAACCGCGGTCGAACCCAAAGACGACATCACCGACATGGCGTTCGATGCCTACCGACGAAAGCCAATCAACCAAGACGAACTACGCTCACTCGTTGCGGTGCTGTGTCACCGAGCAACACTCGAAAAAGGCAGTCAAGAGTTCTTCAGACTTGCCGCAAAGAAGGCCGCGCTTGAAGCGGCCGGGAACACGGAGGCAGACGCGTATGAAACCATCCTGGACCAGTTGGACGCGCTCGATGCTGAACTGACTAACACACTTGAACACCTCACTGCGGAAGACGCCTTTGCGGCCATCGCTGAGGACTAACCCTTGCGCTGGCCCCGATGTGGCCCAGACGTAGACAATCCACTGTTCGGACACGGTAGCTGGAATCAGATCGGAGGAGAGGACATCACAGCGGACCGTCGCCAACGGATTGTCATAGCCGGTCACCCCGTCGGCGTCTAGGAGGCACACGATTCGACAGCCCACCAGCACGTCGTCCCCACCACAGCAGGCACCAACAACGAAGTGCCGAGACGGTCGTCAGCCACAC
>NZ_SGXU01000260.1:0-597 GCF_005435015.1 Halorubrum sp. SP9 | reverse complement strand
AAGTAGGCGTCGCGCTCGACGCAGTAGGAGACGCCGTGGCCCTCGTACGTCTCGACGTCCGCGATGGCCGGCCGCTCGTAGTCCGCGCCCGTCGCGAGTATCACGCCGTCGACGACGTACTCGTCGACCGTCGTCTCGACGCGGTACCGCTCGCCCTCCGGCTCGATCCGAACGACCTCCTCCTCGACGATCTCGGCCCCGTACTTCCGCGCGTGTTCCCGTCCCAGATCGACGAGTTCCGGGCCGGTGACGCCGTCCGGGAACCCGTAGACGTTCTCCATGGTGTCCACGTCCCGGGTCGTCCCGCCCGTCGTCGAACACGAGCGTTCGCCTGTCCGCTCGGGCCGTGTAGATGGCCGCGTTCAGTCCCGTCGGTCCGCCGCCGATGATCGCGACACCAGACATCTGTATTGTACAAAATACACTATATTAACTTATAAGTTGTGACCGATCGGACTGCGATAGCCGGCTCGGATCGATCTGTCGGCGAACGGTTCTCACCTATACAGTACTTCTGAACGCCAACTCGTGTACTCATCGACGGATTGCTCCAACTCGCCGACGACCGACGCGACGGGTCGCTGCGCAAGAGTGTTG
>NZ_SGXU01000259.1:0-556 GCF_005435015.1 Halorubrum sp. SP9 | reverse complement strand
GATCCACGAGGACGATGTCGTCGGGATCGACGTTCACCTCGTGACCTTCGGGATGATTCTTGTGGAAGCGGTAAAATGCTCTCCATGCTACCTGATTCTGGTGGATGGTGTTTTGCGAGAGGCCGTCCGAATCCACCGTCTCGTGATCGCCACGGAGACGCGCATCCGCAAACCGATTCAGCTCCGCTGCCGTACAGGTGGTGAGATCGACGTGTTTTGCCGTCCGATGAAGTGTTGAGGCGTACGAGAGTCGGCTGGAGACGGAGAGTGTCTGTTCGCGACGGTCCTTGCCCTGCTGTATCGGCGGCTCCAATCGGAGGGAGTCGGGGTTGTAGGCGTCGAGGAAGGCCAAGATTGCCTCCTGAACCTCGGGGTCATAGTCCGCAGACCCGATTTCCTCGCGTCTGCGTTGGAGATACTCTGTGGTTTTATTGCCGCTCATCGTGTATCGCGGTTGGAGGCAACACAACTTATGTTTGGTGGAGGTAATTCAATAGATCCACGTAAAATGAAACAGATGATGAAACAGATGGGGATCGACGTCGAGGAGCTCGAC
>NZ_SGXU01000025.1:0-33273 GCF_005435015.1 Halorubrum sp. SP9 | reverse complement strand
CGGTGCCGGCGAGCGCGACGGCCGCGACGCCGAGAGAGGTCGTGAGCGGCGGCCCCGCGAAGTTCGCCTCCCGGACGGCCGCGGGGAGGGTCGCGACGACCGGGGCGGCGAGCGAGCCGAGGAGCGCCAGCGCGCCGCAGATCCGAGCCTTTCGGAGCGGCGGCATCGGGACGATGACGTTGGCCGACCTGGTGAGCTCGTACTCCGAGCGCTCGGTCGGGTCGAATCGGGGGTCGTCGGACATCCACGTGGTAACGCAACCCACGGCCCGGAGAAGTGAAACCCTGACGCCGAACGGGGCGTTCGGTCGACGGTCGGCGGACGGTTCGGCGGCGACACCCCCGCTTCGAAATCCTTTTACAGCTTTCGGGGGGATATACGCCCAACTGAACCATGGACGTCGATATCATCTCCGAGGACGAGAACCCGATGTTGCACCGAACGGACATCCGTTTCGAGACGACGCACGAGGAGGCCACTCCCTCGCGGCTGTCGGTCCGCGACTCGCTGGCGGCCAAGCTCGACAAGGACTCCGAGGAGGTCGTCGTCCACGAGCTCGACACGAAGTTCGGGATGCGCAAGACGGTCGGCTACGCGAAGGTGTACGACTCGGCCGCCGACGCGCTGGACGTCGAGCAGGACCACATGCTCGAACGCAACAAGATCGGCGACGAGGCCGACGCGGACGCCGAAGAGGCCTGACGCCGCCGGATGCGCGTTCTCGGCATCGAGGGTACCGCGTGGTGCGCGAGCGCCGCGCTGTACGACGCCGAGACCGACGCAGTTCTCATCGAATCCGACCCATACGAACCGGACAGCGGCGGCATTCACCCGCGAGAGGCCGCCGAACACATGTCGGAGGCGATCCCCGAAGTCGTCGACGACGTGTTGACCGCGGCCGAGGCGGAATACGGCCCGAACGCGGTCGACGCGGTCGCCTTCTCTCGCGGCCCGGGACTCGGGCCCTGCCTCCGAATCGTCGGGACAGCGGCGCGGGCGCTCGCCGGGACGCTGTCGGTGCCGCTCGTCGGCGTCAACCACATGGTGGCGCACTTAGAGATCGGTCGCCACCGCTCCGGCTTCGACAACCCCGTGTGTCTGAACGCCTCGGGGGCGAACGCGCACCTGCTCGGCTACCACGACGGTCGATACCGCGTGCTCGGTGAGACGATGGACGCCGGCGTGGGCAACGCGCTCGACAAGTTCACCCGCCACGTCGGGTGGAGCCACCCCGGCGGACCGAAGGTGGAGGCGGCGGCCGCGGAGTTCGCGGCGGCCGCGGGCGGACGCGGGGACGGGAGCAGAGACGGGGACGGAGACGAGAGCAGAGTCGGAGACGGGGACGGGAACGGAAATTCCGGCTCGGTCGCCGCCGCCGACCTCCTCGATCTGCCGTACGTCGTCAAGGGGATGGACTTCTCCTTTTCCGGAATCAGCTCGGCCGCCAACGACGCCGCGGACGACGGCGTCCCCGTCGAGGAGATCTGCTTTTCGCTCCAAGAACACGTCTTCGCGATGCTCACGGAGGTGTCGGAGCGCGCGCTGTCGCTGACGGGCGCCGACGAACTCGTGTTGGGCGGCGGCGTCGCGCAGAACGACCGGCTCCGCGAGATGCTGGCCGCGATGTGCGAGGCCCGCGGCGCCGAATTCCACGCGCCGGAGCCGCGCTTCCTCCGCGACAACGCCGGCATGATCGCCGTGTTGGGCGCGAAGATGGCCGCTTCCGGAGACACGATCCCGATCGCGGAGTCGAGGGTCGACCCGGACTTCCGGCCGGATCAGGTGCCGGTGACGTGGCGGTCGGGCGAGTCGGTGGCACGGGAACGCGGGGGGAGCGAACCGGACGGTGCCGAGCGCGACCCGGAGGCGGACCGCCGCGGCGCGGAGGCGACCGTCACGGTCACCGGGACCGGCGACGAGCGCCGCGTGATCAAGCGGCGCGTGGAGAAGGCGTACCGACACCCGGAACTGGACCGGACGCTCAGGCGCGACCGGACCGTCGCGGAGGCGCGGCTGACGAGCGAGGCGCGGCGCGCGGGGGTCCCGACCCCGCTCGTGTACGACGTCGACCTCTCAGACGCGACGCTGACCCTCGGGTACGTCGGGGAGCGCGACCTCGCGGCCGCCCTCGACGAGCGCCCGATCGAGGCGGTCGGCCGCTACCTCGCACGGCTTCACGGCGCCGGGATCGTCCACGGCGACCCGACCACTCGGAACGTGCGGGTGTCGCCCGGCGGCGAGAAGGTGGGGCGGTCCGTGGGAGGGCCGGAGGCGACGCCGGAGACGTACCTCATCGACTTCGGGCTCGGCTACCACACCGGGCACGTCGAGGACCACGCGATGGACCTCCACGTGTTCGAGGGGTCGATCCGAGCGACCGCGACCGATCCGGAGCCGCTGATAGCGGCGTTCGAGGCCGGATACGACGCGGCCGGCGACGGCGAGGTCCTCGACCGGCTTCGAGACGTGGCGGACCGCGGTCGCTATCGCTGACGACGGTCGCGGTCGACGACGGCAGTCGGGCTCCGCGGCGAAATCGGAGAGCGATTGCGCCACGATTTATGGTGCCGGCGGACAGAGGAACGGGTATGGCAGACAAACCGTCGTCCGGAGAGATCCTCGGGATTCCGTACAACTTCGAGCGTCCGAGCCTCGGGCGGCTGCTTTCGTCGTACTGGCAGCCCGACAAGGGAATGCTCGTCGAGAAGCCGTTCGGCATCGGCTACACCCTGAACCTCGCCAACTGGCGGTCGTGGATCGTCCTCGCGGTCGCGGGCGGGCTCTACTACCAGCAGCAGTCCGCCGGGGGCGCCCCGGCCGGCGACGCCGACGAGGAGGCCGCGGAGGACGACGACGGCCCCGTCGAAGTGATCGTCGACGACGACTGACGGCGCCGGCGACCGGGCCGGAATCCGTGGGCCGTGATAGCACGGGAACCGAGTTTCAGCGGTGATTCCTCGTCGGTTTCTTTTAAATATCAGAAGTACATACGTCCGGTAATGGAAGTCCAGTTCGAGTGCTCGTGTTCGGAGGAGATCTCCGAGTTCACCCGCGGCGAGACCAGCCGCGGGGTCCACGTCGAATGCGGGAACTGCGGCGCGGTGTACGCCGTGACGATCACCGAGTTGGACTAGCCGGCTGGCCCGCCGACTCGAACCGGAGGCGGACCGTGGTGCCGTCGTCGTCCGTCTCGAACCGGACGGTGCCGCCCTGCGTCTCACACATCCACTTGACGAGCCACAGCCCGATGCTGCTCGCGTGCGAGAGCGGCGTCTCCTCTTCGGCCTGTAACACCGCGCGCTCGTCCGGCGGGATCCCCGGTCCGTTGTCGGTGACCTCCAGACAGGTGGTCGTTCCGTTCTCGCGGATCGTCGCCTCCACGCGGCGGGTCGAACCGTCGTTGTGGGTGACCGCGTTCTCGAACACCTCGCGGATCGGGAACTCCACGGAGTCGTCCGCACGGATCCACGCCTCCGAGGGCGTCTCGACGGTGACCGCGGCGCCCTCGGCGTCGACGACCCCGATCGCCTCGTGGACCGCGGCGACGAGGTCGACGCGACCGTCCGGACGCTCGGGCGACGCGTCCTCGATCACCCGGAGTTTCTCGCTGATGGCGACGACGTCGTCGGTGGTCTCCCGGATCGTCTCCAGGCACTGTCGGCTCCGCTCGTCGTCGACCCGATCGGACAGCAGGTCGGTGTACCCCTGAATCACGTTGAGGTCGTTGCGGACGTTGTGCCGGAACACGCGGCTCAACACCTGGAGCTGCTGGTTGGAGGTTTCGAGGTCCCGTCGAGCGGTCTCCGCCCGGTTCCGGTGGTGCGTGACCGCGCCGTAAAGCAGTCCGCCGGAGCCGGCGACGAGCAGCCAGTCACTGACGAGACGCGTCGGGGTCCAGACGGCCGCGGATCCGCCCGCGGACGCGACGGCGAAGTCGATGCCCACCGCGAGCAGCGCCCCGACGAGGACGTACACCGCCGTGATCGCTGCCGCCGACCGTCCGTAGAGGTGTTCCGAGATATCCTTCATTTATATTTAACTCAACATCCGACGGATTTTCCTCTCGCTGAACACCTCGACGGCCGATGGCTTAAGTTTTGACCGCCGGACTCCGCTGGAGCGCCGATGTCGGACTCACCACGAGGCGCAGTCGGCACAGACGAAGTCGTCGCCGTCGCGCCAGCGACGCTCGACCCGCTGACCGCACTCGGCACACGCCGCGCCGTCGCCGTGCCACGTCGAGGTGGCGGTCGCGGGCTCGACTTCGTCGGAATCGTCGGGACCGGACTCCGTGGTATCGCCGTCGGCGCCGACCGACCCGTCCGTCGGCGCCTCGCCGCTGGCGTCGTCCGCCTCGGCGAAGTCGTCGAGGGAACGGTCCTCCGGCATCTACGCCTCCCGGCGGAGCCGGTCGACGACGTAGTCGCGCTCCAGTTCGCCGAGGAACTCCCCGAGCCGCGGCCCCTGCGTGTCGTCGAAGAACAGCCGGTAGCCCGCCGCGAAGAACTCGCTCACCTCGACGTCGTGGTCGCGGGCGGTCTCGTACATCGCCCCCTGAATCGCCTCGCCGTCGTGGCCCGCGGCGACGAACTCCGCGAGGTCGTCGAGCGCGGCCGCGACCTCGTCGTCGAACTCGACCGCCGGGAGGTCGGTCTGAAGGCGGTAGTCGTACTCGTTTTCGGTCCGCTCGGCCCAGTTTCGAGCCTGGTCCACGCGGGCGAGCGCGGCGTCGACCGCCTCGGGGGAGGCGTCCTCGGGGATGTGCCCCTCGTCGCGGGCGAGCCGCTCGCGGAAGTCGGGGTCGTCGACCATGCCGAGGACCGCCGCGAACGTGTACGGGAGCCGGAGCGGCTTCTCGGTCGGCGGGTCGTCCGCGCGCCCGACGACGAACGGGTAGGCGCGCTCGGCGAAGGCCGTGAGGTCCGGGTCGTCGACCTCGCCGAAGTAGGCGCGCTCGAACCGGTCGAACCGGTCGACCAACTGGTCGAGCCGCTCGATATCGAGGTCGCGGGCCTTCTTCGGGTGGAGCGCGAAAAAGTAGCGCAACACCGCGGGCTCGAGCAGCTCTAACAGCTCCTGCACCGTGACGACGTTCCCCTCGGAGGAGGAGAACGCCTCGCCGTTGAGCGTGAACCACTCGTACACCATCGGCACGGGCGGCTCCTCGCCGAAGACGTTCCGCGCGACGTCGACGCCCGAGGGCCACGACCCCTCCGCGTGGTCCTTCCCGAACGGCTCGAAATCGACCCCGAGGACGCCCCACTGGGCGGGCCACTCCAGCCGCCACGGGAGCTTCCCCTCACGGAACGTCGCGGTGCCCTCGTGGCCGCAGCCCTCGATGGTGTTGCCGCCGGCGTCCATGTCGGTACAGACGTAGTCGACGGTCTCGCTTTCGAGGTCGATCCCCGTCACCGTCTCCGTAATCTTCCCGCACGCCTCACAGACCGGGTTGAAGGGGACGTACTCGTCGTCGACCTTGTCCTGATACGGCGAGAGCACGTCCCGGACGCGGTCGAGGTCACCGAGGACCGTCCGGACCGCGTCGTCGAACGCGCCGTCGGCGTACAGGTCGGTGTTCGAGAGCATCTCGACCGGGACGTTCAGGCGGTCGGCGTCGGCCTTCAGCAGCCCCGCGAAGTGGGCCGCGTACGACTCCGCCTCCCCGAACGGGTCCGGAATCGACGTGTACGGCACCCCGAGGTTGCGGCCGAGCGCGCCCGCGTCGACCTCGCCGAGCCCGACGATCTCGCCGTCCGCGTTCGCCAGCTTCCGCGGCACCTTCCGCAGGGGATCCTTGTCGTCGGAAGTGAACACCTGCCGGACCTCGCGGCCCCGATCGCGGAGCACCTCGGCGACGAAGTAGCCGCGCATGATCTCGTTGAAGTTGCCGAGGTGAGCGACGCCGGAGGGGGAGACGCCGCCCTTGATCACGATCGGTTCCTCGGGGTCGCGCGCCTCGATCTCGTCAGCGACCACGTCCGCCCAGAAGGCGTGGAACGCCTCCGCGGACCCGTCGGCCGCCTCCTCCCGGTCGTCGGACGCGCCCTCGCCCCCGCCGGTCGGTCCATCCCCGAGCGCGGACTGCTCGGAGAGGATGTGCGGGGAGTCGGCGGCGGGCGCGTCGTCAGTCCCGGACTCGGTCGGCTCGTCGGCCGCGCCGTCCGCGCTCATCGCTCCCCCGCCCAGTCGCTCGGTTCGTCGCCGTCGATCGGGACCACGTCGGTCCCCGTGTGGTCGCCGCGCAACACGGCGTCGACGACGGCGGTCGGGTCGGTCCCGTCGAGGACGATCGAGCGTATTCCGGCCCGGTCGATCAGCTTCGCCGCGAGCAGGTCGACTGGCGCGGACGCGCCGGCGTCGCGGCTCATCGGGAGGACGACCTCGACGAGTTCGGCCGGCGACAGCGACGCGAACTGGGTCGCGTCGGGGTCGGCGTTGGGGTCGGCGTCGTACACGCCGTCGGCGCTCGTGGCGTAGACGAGCAGGTCGGCGTCGACCGACTCGGCGAAGGCGGCCGCGACCGCGTCGGTGGTCTGTCCCGGCGTCACCCCGCCCATGACCGCTACCTCGTCGCGGCGGAGGGCGGCCGCCGCCTCCTCGTAGTCGGTCGCGGGCGCGAGGCTCGCGTGGTCGCCGAGCGCGGCGATCAGGAGCCGGGCGTTGAGCCGGGTCGTCCCGATGCCGAGCCGGTCGAGCTCGACCTCGTTGGCCCCGATGTCGCGGGCCGTCTGGATGTACTCGCGGGCGACGCCGCCGCCGCCGACGACGACCCCGACCTCGCAGCCGGCGGCGGCCAGCCGTTCGATCGCCTCGGCGTACGCGGCCACGCGCTCGGGGTCGAGGTCCGGCGCGAGCACGCTCCCGCCCACGGAAACGACGACTCTCATTGCCGACGAGTATCCCTGTCGCGGTCTTAAGGATTGTCAAGCCCGGCCGCGACCGAGCCGGCGCCGGGACGCCGATCGGGGACGACGGGCCGACCGGGAAACGCCTAAGCCCGTCGCGCCCCGCCCTCGGGTATGCGACCGATATCGATCGTCGGCGACGGGGCCCCGGAGCTGGCTCGCCGGCTCGCGGCGCGGCTCGACGGCCGGGTCGCCGTCGTCGAGCGGGAGGGCGGTTCGGGCCGGGAGGCTCGGAGCGAGCCGGACGGGAGCGACCCGGCCGCCGACGGCGGAGTCACCGACCCCGTACAGCGACCGGACGCCGACACCGAACTCGCGTTCGACGCGGACGGGAACTGGAGCGGCCGAGGGAGCGTCGACGGCTTCGACGACCTGCTCGACGGACTCGCGCCGGATCACGACTATCTGCTGGCCGTCGGGGAGTCGCGACTGCGCGTGTCGGCGGTCCTCCTCGGCGCCGATCCGGATCCCGAAAGCGTACCGGGAACGGTCCTCGCGACCGCGGAACACCCGGACGCGGTCGACCTCGACGACCTCGTCGTCGACCTCGACGCGGCGGAGCCGTGGATCACCCGCGAGACGCTGGTGGACCGCGTCGAGGCGTCTGCGGACGCGGACCGGTCGGGTGCGATCGCGACGTTCACCGGGCGCGTGCGCGCCCGCGACGCCCCGGACGACGACCGGACGACGCACCTCGCGTTCGAGAAGTACGAGGGAGTCGCCGCGGAGCGGATGGACGCCATCGCGGAGGAGCTCGCGGGGCGCGACGGCGTCTTCGACGTGCGGATGCACCACCGCACCGGCGTGATCGAGGCGGGCGAGGACATCGTGTTCGTCGTCGTCCTCGCCGGGCACCGCCGGGAGGCGTTCCGGACGGTCGAGGACGGGATCGACCGCCTGAAAGACGAGGTGCCGATATTCAAGAAGGAGGCGACGGAGTCGGAGACGTTCTGGGTCCACCGCCGGGACTGAACGGCCCGCGGAGAGAGTCCGAGTCGGTGCGCCGCGGAGATTCGAGACCCGGATCGCGACCGCGGACGGCCCGACGCGAGGGGCGCGCCGGCGCTCCGAGGCGGTGTTAATCGGGATATTTTGCCGCTAATCGTCCGACGAGCGCGGCGGGGACGGGTTACTCGCGTACCGAGTTATCGGCGGCAGAAACGCCCTCAGATTCGATTATAAAATATCTACGACGTTTTGAAATCGTTGTAAAGAGTCCGTCAGACACGTTTTAGCTCGGTAGGATCAGTGAAACGCCCTGAAACCCCCTGAACGTCGCCCAACGGTGTTGCCTTTATAACATCCTCCGGCAGCAAGCGTGGGGTGTACATGAGCGCGACAGCGAATCCCTCCACGAACGCGAGCGCGAACGACGACCGCAGCAAGGAAGAGCGGCTGAAGCAGTACCTGCTCGACCGGGCGCAGGACGGTGAGATGTACTTCAAGGGGAAGTTCATCTCGGAGGACGTCGACCTCTCGCCGAAGGAGATCGGCGCCCTGATGGTGAAGCTCCGCGACTCCGCGACGGAGCTCACCGTCGAGAAGTGGTCGTACACGGGCGCGACGACCTGGCGCGTCGAGCCCGCCTGAGGGCCCCGTTCCGCCGACCGACGCTCGCAGCACCGCCCGCGACGCGCACCGCCACACCGGATCCCGCGGTTCGGTCCCCGACTCGCGCTTTCTGACCGCACACGCGTCCGCCGCCCGAGGCGAGCGAATGACCGGTCCCCCCGTTTCTCGGTTCCGGTTCGCGCACCCGCCGACGCGGGGTTTATACTCGCCGACCAGTTACGACGTGACGATGCCTGAACACGAGGACGCGGCGGCGGCCGGCGACGGCGCGCCGCGTCCGGAGCCGCTCCGGACGTTCTTCCGGATCGACGAGGTCCGTCGCGAAGACGGTCGCGTGCGGTACCGCGGCGAGTCGTACGTCCCGGAGCGAACGCTGTTACGCAAGCTGACCCCGCACTTCCGAGAGGCGGGCTACGAGGTCGACGTCGAGGTCGTCGACGGCGGTCACGTCGTCGTCGCGACGCCGTTCGACCGCGGCCGCGACGGGATCCCCTGGGTGAACGTCGCCATGTTCGCGGCCACCGTGCTGTCGACGCTGTTCGTCGGCGCGTACGGCTGGTACTACGTCCCGCTCGCGGAGATCCAGTCGAACCCGCTGGCGCTGCTCCGGGCGTGGCCGTTCACCGCCGCCGTCCTCGGGGTCCTAATGACCCACGAGCTCGGCCACTACGCCGCCGGGCGCTACCACGGCGTCCCCGTCTCGCTGCCGTACGTCATCCCCTTCATCTTCCCGTTCGGCACGCTCGGTGCGGTGATCCGGATCCGGGGGCGAATGCCCTCGCGGAAGGTCCTCTTCGACATCGGCGCCGCGGGGCCGATCGCGGGACTGATCGCGACGCTCGTCGTGACCGCGATCGGGCTCTCGCTCGACCCGATCCGGGTGCCCGCGGAACTGGCGAACGCGTCCGGGACGATGATCCGTTTCAACAATCCGCCGCTCTTGGACCTCATCGCCCGGGTTCTCGGCGAGCGAACGGGCTACGGCGACTCGGCGCTCACCGCCCACCCGGTCGTGATCGGCGGGTGGGTCGGGATGTTCTTCACGCTCCTGAACCTCCTGCCGGTCGGCCAGCTCGACGGCGGCCACATGGTCCGGGCGATGCTCGGGCCGCGACAGGAGACGGTGGCGGCGCTCGTCCCCGGCGCGCTGTTCGGTATCGCCGCCTACCTCCACTTCTGGCGGGGGCTCGGCCTGAACGAGTCGGTCGGGCTGTGGGCGTTCTGGGGCGTGTTCGCGACGGTGATCGCGTACAACGGCCCGGCGAATCCGACCGACGAGGAGCGGCTGGGGCTCCCTCGGCTCGCGGTCGGCGCCGCCACGTTCGCCGTCGGGGCGCTCTGTTTCCTGCTCGTGCCGATCCAGGTCGTCGGGGCGTGACGCCGCGATGGCCGGACTCCTCTCCCGAATACGCGCGCGAGTCGAGCGCCTCGGCTTCCGGGCGCTGTACCGGCTCGCGGACCTGACGTACGCGCTCGGCGTCGCGACCCCGAAGCGGACGGTCGCGGGGACCTACTGGAGCTACGAGCCGACGAACCCCCACGGCGACGACCCCGGGCTGGCCGCGCTCGACCGGCTTCCGAACGACGCGGTGATCTTCGACGCGGGCGCTCACGCCGGCGAACACGCGATCCCGCTTGCGCGCGACACCGACCGGCGAGTGATCGCGTTCGAACCGAACGGCGAGAGCGCGGATCGGTTAGCCCGGAACGCCGAGCGAAACGGAGTCGGCAGCCGGGTCGATCTCAGGCGGGTCGGCCTCGGGGACGCGAGCGCGACGCTGACGTTCTACCGGTCGACGTTCTCGAAGTGCTCCGCGTTCGACCGCGAGTCAGCGACGAGGTGGGGCGCGAGCGTCGCGGGCACGGAGTCCGTCCCGGTTCGGCGGCTCGACGACCTCGTCGAGGGAGCCGGCGACGGGCGGTCGGACGAGGTGGACCCCGTCCCGCCGCCGGACGCGTTCAAGGTCGACGTCGAGGGGCACGAGGCCGCGGCGCTCCGGGGCGCGACGGAAACGCTCGCGGCCCATCGACCGCTGCTCGTCGTGGAGGTCCACGAGGCGGGAGCGGCGGGCGGGGACTCGCCGGAGGAGACCGCGTCGGACTCCGGGCCCGCCGACCTCCGCGAGTGGCTGGACGCGCGGGGCTACTCGGTCGAGGAGGCGGACGACGTGTGGATCTGCCGGCCGCGGGACGGCGCGCCCCCCGAGGCGTGAGCGGCGCGCGGCCGCCCTCAGTCGTCGCGTCGCTGTTTCATGCCCTGTCGGGTGAACTGCGGCGTGGCCCGGAGCCCGCGCTTCTTCCGGAACGACCGGTACAGGGCGATAGCGAGCGGCGCGGCCAGAACGAGGACGACCGCCGCGAGCCGCCAGTCGTTCGCGAACGAGTAGAGGATCGTCGCCGAGAGGACGCCGACCGCGAGCAGCACCGAGTAGGCGATCCGCATCGCCAGCTTCTCTAAGACCTTCGTCTCGTCCTCCAACACGACGTTCACCGTCAGGTCGTCGCGGTTGGCGCGGTCGAGGAACTCGTCGGCCTTCGGTGGAACCGTGAACAGCGCCTCGGTGGTCTTCTGGACCTGTCTCCCGGCGTCCTCCGCGAGGTCGCGGGCGGTCTGTTCGTAGTACCCCTCCTCGCGGAGGTAGTCGGTCGCCGTCGAGATGAAGTCGAACTCGGGGTCGAGCGTGACGCAGACCCCCTCGACGACGGTGGCGACGCGGAGGACCAAGGCGAGGTTCGGCGGGAGCCGCAGCGGGAACTCGTAGATGGTCGACTCCACCTGCTCGATGATCTGGTTCACCTGGTACTGCTCGATGTCCTCGCCGCTGGCGTCGGCGATGGCCAGCTCCATCACGTTGCCCATCACCTCGCGGTCGGCCTCCGGCGAGAGCGTTCCCATCGAGATCAGCGTGTCGAGGATGGCGTCGATGTCCTGGCGCGCGACCGCGACGTAGAACTCGACGATCTTCTCTTGGATGAACGGGTCCACTCGGCCCGCCATCCCGAAATCGTAGAAGATCACGGTGCCGTCGTCCGCGACGGCGAGGTTTCCCGGGTGCGGGTCGGCGTGGAACACGCCGTCCTCGATGATCATCTGGAGGTACACCTCCTGAAGCGTCTCCGCGATCGCGGTCCGGTCGTGTCCCGCCTCGTCGAGCGCGTCGATGTCGCTGATCTTCGTGCCCGGCACGTACTCCATGGTGAGCACCCGGGGCCCCGAGACCGCCTCGTACGTCTCCGGGATCCGGATCCGGTCCTCGTCCGCGAAGTTGCCGCGGATCTCCTCGAGCATCGTCCGCTCGCGGTCGTAGTCCATCTCCTCGCGGATCGTCTTCGCGAACTCGTCGGCGAGGTTCTCCAGCGAGAACGCTCTGCCGGCGCCGGTGAACCGCTTGATCAGCGGGATCGACCAGCGGATCGTCCGGAGGTCGGCCTCGACGAGCGACTCGATCCCCGGGCGGCGCACCTTCACCGCGACCGGGTCGCCCTCGTACTTCGCGGTGTACACTTGGCCGAGGCTCGCGCCGCTTATCGGGTCGCGGTCGAAGTCGTCGAACGTCCGGTCGACCGGACCGAACTCGTCTTCGAGGACGGCCTTCGACTCCTCCCACGGCGCGGGCGGGACGTCGTCTTGGAGCCCCTCCAGCACGTCGATGTACGCCGGCGGGAGGATGTCGGGGCGCGTCGAGAGGATCTGGCCGAGCTTGATGAACGTCGGGCCGAGCGTGAGCAGGATGTCGAGCAGCACCGCGGCGCGCTCGCGCTGGGTCTCGACGTCGACCTCGCGGCTCCCGCCGAACAGGAAGTATCGGCGGCTGTCACGCCAGTAGGCGACGATGAGCGGCGAGAACTGCCGGAGAACGACGACGAACCGCCAGTAGGCGCGAAGGTTGACCAGCGTGACCACCCGTCAGGCGTCGCCCTCGTCGTCCGCGCCGTCGACGGGGATGGTCCGGGAGACTTCGCTCGCGCGCTTGGGCAGCGAGATCTCGAGGACGCCGCGGTCGATCTCGGCGTCGGCGCCCGCGCCGTCGGCGTCGTTCGGGATCGGGAGTTCCGCGTCGAGGAACAGCGGGCGGTCCTCGCGGACGTACTCGAACCCGTCGGGGACGGCCTTCTCGCGGCGCCCCTCGATGTCGATGCGCCCGTCCTCGACGAGCACCTCGGTCGTCTCGGGGGTCGCGCCCGGGAGGTCGACGACGAGGACGTACCCGTCGTCGGACTCGAGTAGGTCCGCAAACACCGCGTCCGGGAGATCGCGGAGCGCGTCGCGTAGGGCTGACATAACCGTTGGTAGGGTCGCCGCGGCGAAAAACCTGTGGAAAGGGCGGGTCCGGTCGGGGGACGCGAGACGGTCGATCGGCCGCGGTCAGCGACGGCGGATCAGTCGTCGTCGCCGATGTCGAGGTCGAACTTCCCGAGGTCTTCGCCCTGCGATTCGCCGGGGAGGATGTCGCCCAGCCCCGCGCCGAACGCGGCCGCGGCCCAGACGACCGCGACCCTGCCGACCCGTTCGAGCGCGGTCGGGTCGCCCTCGTGAAGCCGGCCCCAGAACAGCAGCATGGCCGCCGACGTGGTCAGCGAGACGAGGAGCACGCCGGCGTACCGGCGGGGGATGACCCCGAAGATCGGGTGTCTGATCGCGATCTGTCGGAAGTCAGCGAAGTAGAGGAGCCCGGCGGTCGCGAGGAAGATGAACCCGACGTGCGCGATCAGGAGGACCGGGACGCCGGCGACGGTCGTCGCCGCGAACCAGGCCGCGATCTCGAAGACGCCGCCCTCGACGAGCAGGGGGAGCGCGAACAGCACCGCGCCGACGAACGACTCCGCGAGGTCCCGCGAGGTGTACTTGGTGATCCGCTCGGCGAGCGCGCCGGTCCCGGGCATCCGCTCGACGAGCGAGATGGTCTGTCGCACCTTCTCGCGCTCGTGGCCCTCGTCGACGGTGTCGCGCAGGGCGTCGAGCCTCGCGAGCAGGTCGTCGATGTCGGGCTCCGCGGGGGGGCTCGCGGCCTCCGTCCGCTCCCCGGAGCTGTCCGCCCGACCCGTGTTTGGGTCCCGTTCGTCGCTGTCGACCATGTCCCCCGCGACGCGCGAGCGACCTAAAAGGGTACCTTCGGGACCGCCGCCGCGCGCGGAGAGGGCGGTCGACCCGGCCGCCGCGGCGGCCTACAGTCGACCGAGGAACGCCGCGAGCGCCTCGTTGAACGCGGCCGGGCGTTCGAGCATCGCGAGGTGGGCAGCGTCCGGTATCTCGGTCCACTCCCCCGCCGGGATCTCCGTCGCGAGGTACTCGTGGTACGCCGGCGGGGTGAGCCCGTCGCGCGCGCCCACGACCGCGAGCGCCGGGACCTGGACCTCGCCGAGGCGGTCGCGCACGTCGAAGCGGTGGCACGTCAGGAAGTCCCGTTCGGTGACCGCCCGCCCGCACGCGCGCATCGCCGCCGCCGAGAGCTCGACGTACTCGGCGGGCGCGTCGCGGAACAGCCGGTCCGGCTCGTGGAGCAGCGAGACCGCCCGGTCGAAGTCGGTCGCGAGCGCGTCGCGGAGCGGCTCGGCCACCGCGAGCTTCGCGCCCGTGCCCGCGAGGACGAGCCCGTCGAGCGCGAGGTCGTGCTCGAGGGCGATCCGCAACGCGACCGCGCCGCCGAGCGAGTTCCCGCAGAGGGCGGCCGCGTCCGTCGCCTCCGCGACGGCGACGACGTCGTCCGCGTACGCGTCGAGGGTCTCCGGGCCCGCGGGCGTCGCGACGTCGTCGCTGGCGCCGTGCCCGGAGAGGTCGACGGCGACGCCCGGGAACCGGTCGGCGAGCCGCGCCTGCGACTTCCAGACGTCTTTCGTGCCGCCGCTGCCGTGGACGAAACAGACCGTCGGCCCGTCGCCGCCGCGGTCGAAGCGGCGGTACGCGGTCTCGCGGCCGTCGTGAGTGACCCGTTCCATACCCGACGGTTCGGCGCCGATCGGAATAAACGGCGGCGGGACCGTCGCGCGCTCGGCGGCCCGACCGACGCCGCGACTCCGACCGCGCGACGGCGGCCGAATCGCTCGAACCGCTACACTACCGTTAGGAAAGAGAATCACTCACGTCTTGCGATTTTGAGGGACAGATTTATATACTTGCGCGACTAACTCGTAGTTAGGATGAATCACATACAGACCCGATCGACCGGGGACGGCGCGCTGCTGCGCCGGTACGAGTACGACGACGCCTGGATCGTCGCCGCCGATCTCGGCGTCGACGACGAGGACGTCAGCGTCGACACCGTCGGTGAAACGGCGATCGTCGTCGTCGAGGGACCGGAAGAGCCGGTCGAATCGGAGTTCGATCTGCCCGGAACGGCCGCGTCCGCGGCCGTGAACAACGGCGTGATCACCGTGGAGGGCGAGCGATGAAGCTCACCGTCAAGCCGCTGAAACAGAAGGACGCCGGTCGGCGCCTCGCGGCGATCGACCGCGTCGCGGCCGACGAGCTCGGGCTCTCCGGCGGGGACATCGTCCGCGTCGAGGGCGCCGACGGGGCGGCGATCGCCCGCGTCTGGCCCGGCTACCCCGAGGACGACGGCACCGGCGTGATCCGGATCGACGGCCGGCTCCGTCAGGAGGCCGACGTGGGGATCGACGACCGCGTGACCGTCGAAGACGTGGACGTCTCGCGGGCGGACGCGGTCACGATCGCCTTCCCGAGCCAGCTGCGGGTGCGGGGCCAGATCGCCCCGTTCATCCGGGACAAGCTCTCCGGCCAGCCGGTGACGGAGGGACAGACCATCCGCACGTCGCTCGGCTTCGGGCTGATGGGCGGTCAGTCGCAGGCGGTCCCGATGAAGATCGCCGAGACGAGCCCCGGCGGCACGGTCGTCATCACCGACGAGACGGAGATCAGCATCTCCGAGATCTCCGCCGAGGAGATCGCCGACCGCGGCGAGGCCGCGGGCGGGACCGGCGAGGGGCCGGACGTCACCTACGAGGACATCGGCGGGCTCGACGACGAGCTCGAGCAGGTCCGCGAGATGATCGAGCTGCCGATGCGCCACCCGGAGCTGTTCAAGCGCCTCGGGATCGACCCGCCGAAGGGCGTCCTGCTCCACGGCCCGCCGGGCACGGGGAAGACGCTGATCGCGAAGGCGGTCGCCAACGAGATCGACGCGAACTTCCACACGATCTCCGGCCCGGAGATCATGTCGAAGTACTACGGCGAGAGCGAAGAGCAGCTCCGCGAGGTGTTCGAGGAGGCGTCCGAGGAGTCGCCGTCGATCATCTTCATGGACGAGCTGGACTCCATCGCGCCCAAGCGCGAGGAGGCCGGCGGCGACGTTGAACGCCGCGTCGTGGCCCAGCTCCTCTCGCTGATGGACGGGCTCGAAGAGCGCGGCGAGGTCGTCGTCATCGGGGCGACGAACCGCGTCGACGCCATCGATCAGGCGCTCCGACGGGGCGGTCGCTTCGACCGCGAGATCGAGGTCGGCGTCCCCGACCGCGACGGGCGCAAGGAGATCCTCCAAGTCCACACGCGGAACATGCCGCTGACCGAGGGGGTCGACCTCGACGAGTACGCCGAGAACACCCACGGCTTCGTCGGAGCCGACCTCGAGTCGCTCGCGAAGGAGTCCGCGATGCACGCGCTGCGGCGCATCCGCCCGGAGATAGACCTCGAGAGCGACGAGATCGACGCCGACGTGTTGAACTCCATCCAGGTGACTGAGTCGGACTTCAAGGAGGCGATCAAGGGGATCGAACCCTCCGCACTCCGCGAGGTGTTCGTCGAGGTCCCCGACACCACCTGGGAGGACGTGGGCGGCCTCGAGGACACCAAAGAGCGGCTCCGCGAGACGATCCAGTGGCCACTGGAGTACCCCGAGGTGTTCGAGGAGCTGGACATGCAGGCCGCGAAGGGCGTCCTGATGTACGGCCCGCCGGGCACGGGGAAGACCCTGCTCGCGAAGGCGGTCGCCAACGAGAGCGAGTCGAACTTCATCTCGATCAAGGGGCCGGAGCTGCTGAACAAGTACGTGGGCGAGTCCGAGAAGGGCGTCCGCGAGGTGTTCAGCAAGGCCCGCGAGAACGCGCCGACGATCGTGTTCTTCGACGAGATCGACTCGATCGCGACCGAGCGCGGCAAGAACTCCGGCGACTCCGGCGTCGGCGAGCGCGTCGTCTCCCAGCTGCTGACGGAGCTCGACGGGCTCGAGTCGCTGGAGGACGTGGTCGTCATCGCGACGACCAACCGCCCGGACCTCATCGACTCGGCGCTGCTGCGCCCCGGGCGCCTGGACCGGCACGTCCACGTGCCCGTCCCCGACGAGACGGCGCGCCGCCGGATCTTCGAGGTCCACACGCGGAACAAGCCGCTGGCCGACGACGTCGACCTCGACGCGCTGGCGCGCAAGACCGACGGGTACGTGGGCGCCGACATCGAGGCGGTCGCCCGCGAGGCGTCGATGAACGCCTCCCGGGAGTTCATCGGCAGCGTCACGCGCGAGGAGGTCGGCGAGTCCGTCGGCAACGTCCGCGTGACGATGGCGCACTTCGAGAACGCGCTGAACGAGGTGAACCCCAGCGTCACCCCCGAGACGCGCGAGCGGTACGAGGAGATAGAAAAGCAATTCAAGCGGTCCGAGGTCGACCGCACCGAGGCCGAGCCGGGCGCCGCGTTCCAGTAAGCGGACGGCGCGGCCGAACGAGTTTTTATATTAATCCGAGCGTCGACAGCAGGTAGAACGCCGCGGCGAGGACGATACCGATCGTGACCAGCCGCCAGGCGAGCTTCAACACGAACTTGCCGACGACGATGATCAGCGCGACGGCGACGAGGGCCACCAACAGCTGCCCCACCTGACTGCCCAGCAGCGCGGCCTGTGCCGGCGCGACGAGCCCCACGAGTGCGAGCGACGTTGCGGTCATGTCCGGGGCCACGGCGACGCCGGGCATAAGCTTGTGGGACGAGACCGATCCCGGTTATTGATTCTTGATATGTCTGCGGCAAGAACCGCGTCGACTCCGGACGTGTGCTCGTCGAGGCGACGAGCGTAGGGCGGCTAGTGCCCGGTATCACGGGTGGAATCACCGCCCGGTAACCCCCTTCTGTTCCGGTGGGAAACCGCCTTCGTACCGCGGTTTGCTCGGTCAGAGATCAGTTTCACTCCGGTCTACCTACGCTTATGTGTACAGAGTCCGTTCTTCACCGACGTACCGGATTCAACGTCAGACGCGCCGCATCGACGTTACATAGCAGATCGGACACGTAAAGCCGGCCGGGTCCCGACATCCGAACGTACAAGGGCCCGCCTCACCAGTACACCAACACTACAGATGATCCATATTCCACGCCAACCGAGCGGGGTGGCCGCCGAATGAGCGGTGTCACCGCCGACAACCTCGAACTGCCGATCAAACGCACCACGGGCGACACCATGGAGGAGCGCCTCACGGCCAACGCCTACCACAACATCCTGCCCGCGCGCTACCTCCGGAAGAACGCGGACGGGGAGCCGATCGAAGATCCCGAGGAGCTGTTCGACCGCGTCGCGCGCAACGTCGCGCTCGCGGAGGCGGTCTTCGAGGCCGAAAAGCGGGGCGTCGAGATCACGGTCACGCCCGACCAGGTCAAGCCCGACCACCCGCGCCGAGACGAGCTCGCCGAGGAGGTCTTCGGCGCGGGGACGACGGTCGACGACGACGTCGAGACGACGCTCACCGCCCGCAACGTCAACAAGTTCGCGTACGACACGGTCGTTCCCGAACTGCCCGAGGGCGTCCGCGACCACGTCGAGACGACCACCGAGACGTTCCGCGACGGGATGGAGTCGCTTTCGTTCATGCCGAACTCCCCGACGCTGATGAACGCGGGCGACGAGCTGCAGCAGCTCTCCGCCTGCTTCGTCGACTCCCCCGACGACGACATCACCGACATCCACCAGACCGCTAAGGAGGCGGCCGAGGTGTTCCAGTCCGGCGGCGGGATGGGGTACGCGTTCTGGAAGCTCCGCCCCTACGGCGACGCCGTCGGCTCGACGGGCGGCATCGCCTCCGGCCCGATCACGTTCATGCGGACGTTCGACCAGATGTGCGAGACGATCGCGCAGGGCGGCGCGCGGCGCGGCGCCCAGATGGGCGTCATGCGCGTCTCGCACCCGGACGTGATCCAGTTCATCCACGCGAAGAACAAGGACGTCTCGCTGGCGCACTCGCTGCGCCTGAACGACCCCGACGACTTCACGCACAACTCCTTCGCGGACGCGCTGGAGGAGGCGCGCGACCTCATCGACGAGGACGGGAAGGTGCCCGAGCACCTCCGGAACGCGGTCGAGGGCCACCTCTCGAACTTCAACATCAGCGTCGGCGTCACCGACGACTTCATGGAGGCGCTGTACAACGACGAGGAGTTCACCTTCACGAACCCGCGCACGGAGGAGCCGCACGTCGCGACGCCGGAGACGAAGGAGATCTACGACATGTTCGGTCTCGGCGAGCACGTCGAGGTCGGCGAGGAGCTCTCGATCCCGGCGCAGGAGCTCTGGGACGACATGATCGAGGGCGCCCACGAGAACGGCGAGCCCGGCGTCATCTACCTCGAACGGGTGAACAAAGAGCACTCCTTCGATGTCGAGGAGCACCCGGACCACCGGATCCTCGCGACGAACCCCTGCGGCGAGCAGCCGTTGGAGGAGTACGAGGCCTGTAACCTCGGCCACATCAACCTCTCGACGCTGGCGTCGCAGGACGCGCCGGACTGGCGGGTCTGGTCGGACGAACACGCCGACGAGTACGACTCACAGGCGGCGGCGATCGAGGCCTTCCTCGAGGAGGCGATCGACTTCGAGGAGTTCGACGAGCGGATCGAGTACGGCACGCGCTTCCTCGAGAACGTCGTGACGATGTCGGACTTCCCGGTCGACAAGATCGAAGAGAAGGTCCGCGACATGCGGAAGATCGGGCTGGGGGTCATGGGGCTCGCGCAGCTGTACATCCAGCTCGGGATCCAGTACGGCACCGAGCCGGGCCACGAGGTCGCCCGCCAGCTGATGACCCACATCAACCACGCGTCGAAACAGACCTCCCACGAGCTCGCGACGGAGCGCGGGACGTTCAACGACTGGGAGGACTCGAAGTACGCGAACCCCACCGAGTACCGCGACTGGTTCGAGCACTACACCGGCCTCGACGCCGACGAGTGGGCGGACGGCTTCCCGGTCCGCAACCACAACACGACGACGATCGCGCCCACGGGCACGACGTCGATGATCGGGAACACGACGGGCGGCTGTGAGCCAATCTACAACGTCGCCTTCTACAAGAACGTCTCCGACGACGTCCAGGGCGACGAGATGCTCGTCGAGTTCGACGACTACTTCCTGCGCACCTTAGAGGCGAACGACGTCGACGTCGACGCCGTCAAACAGGAGGCCCAAGAGCAGATGGCGCAAAACGAGTTCGACGGCGTGGACGGGTTAGAGACGGTCCCGGAGGCCATCGGCGAGCTGTTCGTCGTCACCGGCGACCTCTCGGGCAAGCAGCACGCGGCGGTCCAGTGCGCCTGCCAGGAGGGCGTCGACTCCGCCATCTCGAAGACGTGTAACTTCCCGAACGACGCCACCGCCGAGGAGATGGAAGAGGTGTACCGCTACATCTACGACCACGGCGGCAAGGGCGTCACCGTCTACCGCGACGGCACCCGCTCGAAGCAGGTGCTCACGACCCGCGCGAAGAACACGGAGTTCGCCGACGAGAGCGAGGCGGCCGAGGCGATCGTCGAGCAGATCGGCGAGGTGTTCGGCGGCATCGAGTCGTTCCTCGACAACGAGGACGTCCAGGCGGCGATCGACGCGGAGATTTCGGACCTGCTCGAAGCCAGCGAGCAGCCTCGTATCGACTACAGCGAGCGCAGTCCCCGCCCCGACTCTCTGAACGGCGTCACACAGCGCGTCGAGACGGGCTACGGAAAGCTGTACGTCACGATCAACGAAGACGACAACGGCCTGCCGTTCGAGCTGTTCGCGAACATCGGTCACTCCGGCGGCTACACCAACTCCTTCACCGAGGCGCTCGCGAAGGTCATCTCGACGGCGCTCCGCTCGGGCGTCGACCCCGAGGAGATCGTCGACGAGCTACAGGGCACCCGGAGCCCGAAGGTCGCGTGGGACAAGGGCGAGCAGATCCAGTCGATCCCGGACGCGATCGGCACGGCGCTGCGCCGGTACCTCGATGACGACGTCGACAAGGGGATCCCCCAACAGCAGAGCCTCGACGATGTCGAGGAGACCGCGTCGGGCGCGAGCCGTCCGAGTCAGACCGACGGCGGCGCGGTCGACGCCGGCCCGGCGACCGACGCCCCGAGCGCGGACGGCTCCGGTCCGGCGGCGAAGGACGACGCCGCCGGCGCCGACGACTCGACGCAGGAGCTCATCGCGGCGGGCGAGTCGCCCGAGTGCCCCGACTGCGGCGGCATGAACCTCTACTACTCCGAGGGCTGCAAGACGTGCGAGTCGTGCGGCTGGTCGGAGTGTTAGACGGGTAGCGAGCGACCGACGACGCGGTTTTTTTGCGGGACGCGGATGCCGTCACGCGCGCTCATCGCTGCGTGGGAGACGGACGGACGCGCCGCTGTTCGAGTCGGAAAACCGGAGGGAGCCGCGGAGAGCGACCGGCGAGTCAGTCGTCTTCGAGCGCCTGCGCGATGCGCTGGAGCTGGCGGGTCGCGTCGCGGACCTCGTCGCGGAGCTGGCGCACCTCGCGGACGAGCTCCTCGTTGCCGCCGTCGTCGCCGCGGCCGCCCTGCTCCCCCTGCGCGCCGGGACCGCCGCCGCCCATGCCGGGCGGGCCGCCCGCGCCGCCGGGGCCGCCGCCGCCCATCATGCCGGACATCATCTGCGCGAAGGGGTTGCCGCCGCCGCCACCGCCGCCCATTCCCGGCGGGCCGCCGCCGCCCATCATCTCTTCGGGGTCGGGCCGGTCGCCCTCCTCGCGCTCCTCCTCGCGTCGCTCGCGAATCTCCTCGACGCGCTCGCGGAAGGACTTCTCTTCGCCGTCGTCGCCGTCCGGGGAGTCGCCCTGTTCGCCGGCCTCGCCGTTCTCGGGGTCGGTGACGTCGTCGTCTGGCATGGGCCACGATTCGGCGGCGCGGCCGAAAAGGGTTGCCGTGGGGCCCGCGACGGAGGGTTTATAAGTCGGGAGAGAGCGGCGGCCCGGTTCTCCCCCGCCGGCGTCAGGTCCGAACCATGCGGTGGCAGTTCGGACACTCCGCGGGCTCCCCGTCGCCGCCGGCCGCCGGTACGCGGTCACCGCAGTTCGGACAGCGCGTCCGGGTGCGCGCGTACTCGGTACGCGACCGGACCGCGGAGCGGTCGGTGTTGTCACTCATATGCGGTTGTTATTGTTTAGCATACAAATAGGTTACCGATATATCCCTAAAACACGACTTAGGGCGTCGAGCGCGGGCCGTCCGCGCGCCGGCCTCATTCGTGGCCGGAGACGCGGACCGGTTCGTAGGGCGCTTCGAGCCACTCGATGTCCGAATCAGAGAGGTCGATATCGAGCGCCTCGACCGCGTCTTCGAGGTGGTCGACGCTCGTCGTGCCGACGATTGGCGTGTCGACCGAGTCCTTGTGGAACAGCCACGCGAGCGCGATCTGCGCCATCTTGACCCCCTTCTCGGCGGCGAGCTCCTCGACGCGCTCGTTGATCGCCCGGCCGCCGCCCTCGCGATACGGATGGGCGTAGAGGTGGTCTTCGGTCCGTCCTCGAAGGGTCGCGTCGACGTCCTCGTGCGGGCGCGTCAGGTACCCGCGCGCGAGGGGGCTCCACGGCATCACGCCGACTCCCTCCTTCTCGCACAGCGGAAGCATCTCCCGTTCCTCCTCGCGGTAGGCGAGGTTGTAGTGGTTCTGCATCGTGGCGAACCGCTCGTATCCCTCGCGGTCGCTGACGTGGAGCGACTCCGCGAACTGGTGGGCCCACATCGACGAGGCGCCGATGTAGCGTACGTCGCCGCGCCGCACCGCGTCGTCGAGCGCGGCGAGCGTCTCCTCGATCGGCGTCTCGTCGTCCCAGCGGTGGATCTGGTAGAGGTCGATCGTGTCCGTCCCGAGCCGGTCGAGCGAGTTTTCGAGCTCCTGTTCGATCGCCTTCCGCGAGAGCCCGCCCGAGTTCGGGTTCGACTCGTCCATCTGGAAGTACCCCTTCGTGGCGACGACGAACTCGTCGCGGTCGTACCCGTCGAGCGCCTCGCCGAGGACGCGCTCGCTCTCGCCGTTCGAGTACATGTTGGCGGTGTCGAAGAAGTTCACGCCGAGGTCGATCGCGCGCTCGACGAGCTCCCTGCCCTCCTCCTCGTCGAGGACCCACTCGCGCCAGTCGGAGTCGCCGAAGCTCATACAGCCGAGACAGATCTTCGAGACGGTGGTACCGGTGTTCCCGAGCGTCGTGTACTCCATACTCGTACCAGTTCGAGGCGGGACAAAAAGCTACGCGCGGCGGCGGGGATCGCGGGGGTGGACGTCTCGGACCGGGAGGGTCACAGGTCTCGGAACGACGCCGTGTACACGAGGAACGCCCCGGTGAGGATGACGAACGCGAGGAAGGTGACGAGCGCGAGCACGTTCGCGACCGGCGCGAGCGGGGCGAGGAAGGGCTCGCCGGTCGAGTCGAGTACCAGCACTGCGAGGAGGGCGGCGATCAGGCCGAGCAGCCAGTTCGTGAGAATGTCATCCATGGCTCGCCCGTCACGCGGGGGCGACAAAAAGCCGCGGATGCGGCAGCGACGCGCGGGAGAGCGGCGGCGGTCGGGGCCGCGGCCGCGCGGGGCGCCGCCGGAGCTATGGCGCTCGCACCCCTGATTCGGGACGTGAGCGACCGGACCACTTGCTGGCTGCTCGGCGACCAGCTCAACCCCGACCTCGACGTCCTCGACGACGCCGACGACGTGCTGCTGATCGAGGCGCACGGCTTCGCCGACCGGAAGCCGTACCACGCCCACAAGCTGACGCTCGTGTTCTCGGCGATGCGGCACTTCCGCGACGAACTTCGCGAGCGGGGCCACGACGTGACGTACCTGCGGGCCGAGTCGTTCGGCGAAGGGCTCGACGAGTTCCTCGCGGAACGCGGGAGGCAGGGGGACGACGGCGACAGCGACGACGAGGGGCCGCGCCTGCGACTCATGCGCCCGGCGAGCCACGGCACAGGCAAGCGGCTCCGGGAGCTCGTCGCCGAGCGCGGCGGGAGCCTCGAACTCGTCGACAACGAACTGTTCTGGACGACCCCGACCGACTGGCGCGCGTGGGCCGGCGAGGAGGAGACGGAGATCGGTCCGGACGACGCCGCCGAGCGCACCTACCGACAGGAACACTGGTACCGCCACGTCCGCCGCGAGACGGGCGTGTTGATGGACGACGGCGAGCCGGTCGGCGGGGAGTGGAACTACGACGACCTGAACCAGGCGACGCCGCCGGACGACTGGGAACCGCCCGGGCGGCCGACGTTCGAGCCGGACGCGCTGACGCGCGAGACGCACGCGTGGGTCCGCGAGCGGTTCGACACGTGGGGGAGCGACTCGCTCGACGGGTTCGCGTGGCCGGTCACGCGCGAGGAGGCGCGCGAGGCGCTCGAGCAATTCGTCCGCGAGGGGCTCCCCGCGTTCGGCCGGTACCAGGACGCGATGGTCGGCGGCGAGCCGTTCCTGTCGCACTCGCTGCTCTCGCCCGCGATCAACCTCGGGCTGCTCGACCCGCGCGAGCCCGTCCGGGCGGTCGAACGCGCCTACGCGGAGCGCGGGGTCGAGCCGGGCGGGTACGACCCCGCCGAGCACGGCGAGGTCGGCGCGGGTGCGGAGGCGACCTCGCTCGACGAGTTCGGCGGCGATGGGGGTGACGGCGGCGAGGCGAGGGCGGAAGCGGCGGCGGATCCCGCCCCAGTCCCGCTGAACGCCGCGGAGGGGTTCGTCAGGCAGGTGATCGGCTGGCGGGAGTTCGTGCGCCACGTCTACCGCGAGGCGATGCCCGAGCTGGCCGACGCGAATCAGTTGGCGCAGTCGCGGGACCTGCCGCCCGCCTACTGGGACGGCGACACCGACATGCGGTGTCTCTCGGAGGCGGTCGGCCACGTCCGCGAGTACGGCTACGCTCACCACATCGAGCGGCTGATGGTGTTGTCGAACTTCGCGTTAGTGTACGGCGCCGACCCGGCCGAGCTGAACGAGTGGTTCCACCTCGGCTTCGTCGACGCGTACCACTGGGTGACGACGCCGAACGTCGTCGCGATGGGGTCGTTCGGCACCGACGTGCTCTCCTCGAAGCCGTACGCCTCCTCGGGGAGCTACGTCGACCGCATGAGCGACCACTGCGCCGACTGCCCGTACGCCGTCTCGCGGACGACCGGCGAGGGCGCCTGCCCGTTCAACGCGCTCTACTGGGACTTCTTAAAGGAGAACGAGAAGACGCTGCGGGGCACCGGGCGGATGGGGCTGATGTACTCGCACGTCGACGGGAAAGACGACGAGGAGTGGAGGGCGATCCGCGAGCGCGCGGCCCGGGTGCGCGAACGAGCGGCCGAGGGAGAGCTGTAAGGGTCGGGGGCTCCCCGTCCTACTCGCCGCTCGCGAGTCGGCGCAGCCGCGGGAGCGCCTGCTCGTAGCCCAGCCCGACGACCCCGACGTACAGCGCGAGCAGCCCCATGCCGACGGCCCAGGCGCCGAGGACGAGGTCGCCGCCCGAGACCGCGGAGAGTCCGAAGCGTTCGAGGATGACGCCGACCGCGGCGGCCGCGCCGGCCCCGAGGGTGACGGCGAGGAGTTCCACGAGTTCGACTGCGACGGCGGGTACTTCGACCATACTCGAGGGGAACGGCCGGCGATTATGACTCTTTCGGGAGAACGGTGAACGTCGAGCGGGCGCCGACGACGGCGAGGGCGCTCGGGTCGCGCCCGGTCACTTCAGTCCGAACGACCGCATGGCGGTGTCGACGAGCCCCTTCGCGATCAGCGCGAGGCCGGCGAGGAGCACCATCACGGCGCCGGCGATGACGGGGTCGCGAACGGCGATGATACCGACGGCGGCGACGACGGCGAGGAGGCCGGCGATGCCTTCGAGTCCGAGCGTGTCACGCATGTCGTCGGGTGGTCGTCGGTCGTGGTTAAAAGGGGCGGATGCGCCGCGGGCCGCCGGCGACGCGGGGCACCCCGACTGAGAGCGGCCCTTTTATTTTCGGGAGCGCGTATCACCGCGTACGCATGAGCAACGGAGACGGCGGCGGTCGGAACGACCTCCGGATGCCCGACGACGACGAGGTGTTCGCGGAGGTCCTCGAGATGCTCGGCGCGAACCGCGTCAAGGTCCGCTGTGCGGACGGGAAACAGCGGACCGCTCGCATTCCCGGTCGGATGCAAAAGCGCGTGTGGATCCGCGAAGACGACATCGTCCTCGTCGAGCCGTGGGACTGGCAGGACGAGAAGGCCGACATCTCGTGGCGCTACGAGAAGAGCGAGGCGGAGCAGCTTCGCGAGGAAGGCCACTTACAGTAAGTCGTCGAGAGTGAGTTGGCGATTGAACCCTTCGGGTGTCGGACCATTTATAAATAAATAACCGGCCGCGGATCGGTGGTGAACACTGCCAAAGCCCCAGCCGCGAGGGCTCGATGGGCTCGCTGCGGTCCTCGTCGCTCACTACGTTCGCTCCTGCGGTCCTTACGTCGCCCGTCTTCGTCCTCGCGGCAGCGTGGCGCGACGCGCCACGGGCAGCCGGCGGCGAAGCCGCCGGCCGCCGGCGACTGCCCCTTTGAGTCCCGCCCCGCACGGCACCGCACAGCACCTCACGCCTCCCCAGCCTCGTCGCCGGCACCCTCCGCTTCGCTTCGGGAGCCGGCGACTCCCTCGCGCGTGCTGTCTCGCGGCCGCCGGAGGCGGCCGCTCGCAGGCACGCGCCACGGTGTCTCGTATCGCGTTGGTGTCGCCGTCGTCAACCGCCCACGCGGTTTTTAAGTCCGAACGGGCCCCAGCGAGCGTATGCTCCGGCTCGCGATGACCACCGACGCTGAGACGTTCGAACGCGTGCGCGGGCCGCTCGGGGACCGCGGCATCGACGTCGGCCACGTCCGGGCGAAAGAGCGGGCGCTGCGCGTCTCGGGCGGGGAGTCGCCCGGATCGGGACCGGACTCGCCCGCGGCCGACCCGGACGAGTTCGCCGGCTTCGACGTCGGTCTCGTCTACCCCACCCGCCTGATGGAGGGCGCGGTGGTCGACGAGCACCTCGGCGTCCCGTGGGTGAACGGCCGCGACGCGGTCGTCGCCTCGCGGAACAAGGCGGGGGTGCTGGCGAGACTGTCGGCGGCGGGCCTGCCGACGCCGAAGACGACGCTCGTCTCGAACCCCGTCGACGAATCGGTGGTCGTCGACGCCGCCGAGGGGTTCTCGTACCCCGTCGTCGTGAAGCCGAACTCCGCGACCCGCGGCGTCGGCGTCGCGACCGCGGCCGACCTCGACTCGCTCCTGGGCGTCGTCGACTACCTGAACCTGATCCACGACTACCGCGCCACCGGCGACAAGTCGTTCCTCATCCAGGAGTTCCTGTCGGACGCACGCGACTACCGCGCGATGGTCGTCGACGGCGCGTACGCCGGGGCGGTGGAACGCGAACTCGACGCCGAGGCGCTCGAAGCCGGGCGGTGGAAACACAACGTCCACCGCGGCGCGACGGCCCGCGGCGTCGACCTCGACCCCGAGGCTCGCGACCTGGCGGAGCGCGCGGCCGAGGCGCTCGGTATCGACTACCTCGGCGTCGATCTGCTCGCGACGGGCGACCGACTCGTCGTCAACGAGACGAACGCCCGGCCGACCGTCGACGCCGCGACGAAGTACGAGGACGACTTCTACGACCGGCTCGCGGGGCTGATCCGGCGAACCGACGAGGGGGAATGAGGAGAGGAACCGGGAGGGGGCCGAGACCGGCCTGCGGACTCAGGCCAGATCGATCGACGCGCTGTCGTCTGCGCGGTCGAACGTGACCTCGAGGACGCCGTTGTTGAACGTCGCGTCCGCGGAGCGCTCGTCGACGGGCGCGGGGAGGTCGACCGTCTCGTCGTACTCGCGCCGGTCGGAGACCGCGGAGATGGTGAGCGCGTCGCCGTCGCAGCGCAGCGAGAGGTCGTCCTTCGAGACGGCGGGGAGATCGGCGACGAGGCGCACCGACTCCTCGGTGGTGTACGCGTCGACGTGGGTGTCGGAGCCGAATCCCGCGTCGTCGGCCGACGGGGCGTCGCCGGTGGCCATCTCGTTCATCATCCGCTCGATCTCCTCGAAGAAGTCTCCGAACGGATCGTCGCGGTCGTCTCTGTCCATACCTCCCGTGAGGTCGGTGATCCCGATAAGCCTTCTGTCGGTCCCCGTATCGGCCGGTATCCCCCAGCGCCGCGGGGACGACGAACGGCGGTGCGAGACGGCGACCGCCCGAACTCGACTCGGAACCGCCCGCGCTCGACGACACCGCCCGTAACAAATTCGAACGATTATGACTATCTCGCGGCGACTGAGCCGGATTTAAGTAGTTGGGGCTCGCCTTTTTCGAATATGAGTAAATCGTATCTGGCCGCCGGCGACGACGTGAGCGACGACGAGGTCGTGCGGGTGGGGCTCAACGGCTTCGGGCGCATCGGGCGCAACGTGTTCCGCGCGGTGCTGGAGAGCCCGCGGATCGAACTCGTCGGCATCAACGACGTGATGGACTTCGACGACATGGGGTACCTCGCGAAGTACGACACCGTCATGGGCCGGATCGACGGCGTCGAGCGCGACGGCGAAGAGCTAACGATCGGCGGCACCGCCGTTCCCCTGTTCAACGTTCAGGATCCCGCCGACCTCCCGTGGGACGAACTCGACGTCGACGTCGCCTTGGAGTGTACGGGCATCTTCCGCACCCGCGACGACGCGAGCGCGCACCTCGACGGCGGCGCGGACACCGTGATCATCTCGGCGCCCCCGAAGGGCGAGAAGCCGGTCAAACAGCTCGTCTACGGCGTCAACCACGACGAGTACGAGGGCGACGACGTGATCTCGAACGCCTCCTGTACGACGAACTCCATCACGCCGGTCGCGAAGGTGCTCGACGCCGAGTTCGGCATCGACGCCGGTACCCTCACGACCGTCCACGCGTACACCGGCTCCCAGAGCCTCATCGACGGCCCGATGAGCAAGCGCCGCCGCGGCCGCGCGGCCGCCGAGAACATCGTCCCCACCTCCACCGGCGCCGCGGGCGCCGCCCAGGAGGTCCTCCCGCAGCTGGAGGGGAAAATCGACGGGATGGCGATGCGCGTGCCGGTCCCGACCGGCTCCATCACCGAGTTCGTCGTCAGCCTCGACGAGGACGTCACCGAGGAGGAAGTCAACGCCGCCTTCCGCGACGCCGCCGACTCCGGTCCGCTCGCGGGCGTGCTCGGCTATACCGACGAGGAGGTCGTCTCCTCGGACATCGTCGGACTTCCGTTCTCCAGCTACGTCGACCTCCGGTCGACGAACGTCATCGCCGGCGGGAAGCTGCTGAAGATCCTCACCTGGTACGACAACGAGTACGGCTTCTCGAACCGGATGCTCGACACCGCCGCGTACGTTCACGACGAAGCCTGAACGCCTGACCGCGACCGACGGACGACGCCGGACCAGACCCCCGGCGGCAACGTTCCCCCGGAGCGCCACCGCTTAACTATCTCATCGACGACCACTCACTCATGCCCACGTTCGACACCATCGACGACCTCCCGGCCGACTCGCGCGTCCTCGTCCGACTGGACCTCAACTCCCCGATCGAGAACGGCGAACCGCAGGACAACCGCCGCTTCGAGCGTCACGCGGAGACCGTTCGCGAACTGGCAGACGCCGGTCACCGCGTCGCGCTGCTGGCTCACCAGGGGCGACCCGGCCGCGACGACTTCACGTCGCTCGCCGGCCACGCCGAGATCCTCGCCGGCCACGTCGGCCGCGACGTGGCGTTCGTGGCCGACACGTACGGCGACGAGGCGCTGGCGGCCGTCGACGCGCTCGGCGCGGGCGAGGTCCTCCTGTTGGAAAACACCCGGATGTGCGACGACGAACTCCCGGAGGAGTCGCCGGAGGCGAAGGCCGAGACCGAGTTCGTTCGGGCGTTGGCGCCGCGCTTCGATGCGTACGTCAACGACGCCTACTCGGCGGCACACCGGAAGCACGCCTCGCTCGTCGGCTTCCCGATCGTCCTTCCCGCGTACGCGGGCCGCGTGATGGAGACGGAGTACGAGGCGAACACCGCCATCGCGACCCGCGAGTTCGACGGCCCCGTCACCATGGTCGTCGGCGGCACCAAGGCGACCGACGTGATCGGCGTGATGGACGCCCTCGACGACCGCGTCGACCGCTTCCTCCTCGGCGGCGTCGCGGGCGAACTGTTCCTGCGCGCCGCGGGCCACCCGGTCGGTCACGACTTGGAGGGAATGGACCTGTTCGACGAGCAGTGGGCGGCGAACCGCGAGCTGATCGAGTCGGTCCTCGACGAGCGGGGGGACGCGATCCGGCTCGCGACCGACCTCGCGTACGAGGGGGAAGACGGCGCCCGCGCGGAGGTCGCCGTCGACGCCATCGAGGAAAAGGAGACGGGGTACCTCGACGTCGGCTCGGCGACGGTCGCCGACTACGAGCCGGCGATCCGCGAGTCCGACGCGGTCTTCGTGAAGGGCGCGCTCGGCGTCTTCGAGGACGAGCGGTTCGCGGACGGCACCGTGGGCGTCTTAGAGGCCATCGCGGAGACCGACTGCTTTTCGGTGGTCGGCGGCGGCGACACCTCGCGGGCGATCGAGATGTACGGGCTCGACGAGGACGACTTCTCGCACGTCTCCATCGCGGGCGGCGCGTACATCCGCGCGCTGACTGGCGAGCCGCTCCCGGCGGTAGAGGTCCTGACGGCGGCGGCGGAGCGGCGGCGGTAGAGCGGGGGATCTGAGCGGCGGCGACCGGATCCGAGCGGCCGAGAGTGACAGGTCCTACTCCTCGACGTCGAGGTCGAACTGCTCGTTCTCCGTGACCGCGTTCAGGACGACGCTCGTGTTCGACTCGCGGATATCCGCGTCCGTGAGGATCGATTTGATTTGGTCGTTCATCCCGTCCGTGTCGGTGAACTTCCCGATGGCGATCACGTCGTAGTCGCCCGTGACCTCGTAGACGCTCACCATCTGTTTCTCCTGACGGAGCTTCTCGGTGACGTCCGGCAGGGCGCTCCCCTCGACCTTGAGCTGGAGCACGGCCGTCACGTCGTAGCCGAGCTTGTCGTAGTCGACGACGGGGGTGTACCCGTCTATCACGCCGCCTTCTTCGAGATCGCGGAGGTGGTTCGAAACCGTCGTCACCGAGACGTCGAGTTCGTCGCCGAGACTCCGGAGGCTCGCGCGTCCGTTGCTGAGCAAGGAGTTGATGAGCTTCGCGTCGAGGTTTTCGTACGTCATCACACCTAACCACGCTTTCGGGGCTTTAGAATTTTACGAACGTCCAGCAGTTTTCCCCGTCCGGCGGTTCATGCGCCAAGCGATAAGGCCTTTATACTGGCAGATAACGAATGAAGCGTCCAGAACATGACGGACGAACACGCGAAACCGGACGGCGGCCTCACGGCCGAGGAACAGGCGGTACTCGACGAGATCGAAGAGCAGAACGTCGATTTCCTGCGGCTCCAGTTCACCGACATCCTCGGCGTCGTGAAGAACGTCTCCGTCCCCGCCCACCAAGCGGAGAAGGCGTTCACCGAGGGCATCTACTTCGACGGCTCCTCCATCGAGGGGTTCGTGCGCATCCAGGAGTCGGACATGCGGCTCGTCCCCGATCCCGACACGTTCGCGGTGCTCCCGTGGCGTAACGACGGTGACTCCGGTGCGGCGCGGCTCATCTGTGACATCGTCGACACCGACGGCGAGCCGTTCATCGGCGGTCCGCGCCAGGTCTTGAAAAGCGTCCTCGATGACGCCGAAGAGATGGGCTACTCCGTTTCGGTCGGTCCGGAACCGGAGTTCTTCCTGTTCGAGAAGGACGACGAGGGCAACGCGACCACCATCCCGCACGACAACGGCGGCTACTTCGATCTCGCGCCGAAGGACCTCGCGTCCGACGTGCGCAAGGAGATCATCTTCACCCTCGAGGAGATGGGCTTCGAGATCGAGGCCTCGCACCACGAGGTCGCCGAGGGCCAACACGAGATCAATTTCAAGTACGACGACGCGCTCGGCACGGCGGACAACATCGCCACGTTCCGCGCCGTCGTCCGCGCGGTCGCCGAGCAGCACGACCTCCACGCGACGTTCATGCCCAAGCCGATCGCCGAGATAAACGGCTCGGGGATGCACAGCCACATCTCGCTGTTCGACGAGGACGGGAACAACGCCTTCGCCGACGACTCGGACGAGTTCAACCTGAGCGAGACCGCCTACCAGTTCATGGGCGGCGTCCTGAATCACGCGGAGGCGTTCACGGCCGTCACCAACCCGACGGTGAACTCCTACAAGCGCCTCGTTCCCGGCTACGAGGCGCCGATCTACGTCGCGTGGTCCGACACGAACCGCTCGGCGCTCGTTCGCGTTCCCGACGCCGCGGGCGTCTCCGCGCGCTTCGAGGTCCGCAGCCCCGACCCGTCCTGTAACCCGTACCTCGCCTACGCGGCGCTCATCGCCGCCGGGCTCCACGGGATCGAGACGGACGCCGACCCCGGCGACCCGGTCCAGGAGGACATCTACGAGTTCGACGACGAGAAGCGCGAGGAGTACGGCATCGAGACGCTGCCGCCGAACCTCGGCGCCGCGGTCGAAGAGCTGGAGGCGGACGAGGTCATCTCCGGCGCGCTCGGGCCGCACGTCTCGGAGAAGTTCCCCGAGGCGAAGTCCCAGGAGTTCAGCGAGTACCTCACCCAGGTGTCGCAGTGGGAGGAGGACCGCTACCTAGAGACGTTCTGAGTCCGGCCCGAGGCGGACGGTCCGCGACCGCTTTTTTTACGCGCCGCGCGACCCGCCAAGCGCCGGCTGGACCCGTTCCGCCAGCGCCGGCAGCGCGACGACGGCGACGACGGCGGCGGTCGTCGCGACCAGCGTCACCGGAAGCGTTCCCGCGAGCGCGTACGCGCCGACCCAGAGCCCGCCGGTGACCGCGAGCGCGGGGACCGCGATTCGGACGGGGACCGCCGGCTCGTCGCCGTCGACGAGCCGCCAGCCGACCGCGCCGCCGGCGCCGGTGGCGATCCCGATCCCCGCCTCGACGACCTCGCCGGTGTGCCCGCCCGCGACGGCGACGGCCAGCGCGCCGGCCGAGACGACGGCCGCGAACAGGAACGCCGGCTCGGGGTTCAGTTCGGCGGTCGGATCGGACGCCGGGTCCGAGGCCGCCGACTCCGAGACCGCCGACCGCCGAACTCGCGGATCGCCCGCGAGCCACAGCGCGCCGACCACGACGCCGCCGCCAACGATCAGCCCCGCGAACACGTCGACGAGGTAGTGGACCTGGATGACGACCCGCGAGACCGCGACGGCGACGGCGACCGCTCCGGCCGCGAGGTAGCGGGCGCGGTCGGTCCAGAACCGGTCGTACAGCAGCGCCAGCGCGAGGTACGCCGCCGCGCCGCCGGTCGCGTGGCCGCTCGGGAAGCCGAAGCCGTCCGAGAGCACCTGCGCCTCGTACCACCCCGTCAGGAGCGCGGGGAGCCACGCCGGGACGTCGGCGGGGGGCATCGCGCCGGGCGGGCGTGGGACCGCGAACCACGCCTTGCCGAGCGCCGTCGCGGCGTACGCGCAGGTGACGGCCGCGACCGCCGTCGCGCCGGCCTCG
>NZ_SGXU01000258.1:0-600 GCF_005435015.1 Halorubrum sp. SP9 | reverse complement strand
AAACAGGTACTCGGCTGCGGCCTTGCCCTGTAGCCCTCGTTCGAAGGTCATCCGCGCCGACAGCCGTTCGCTCCCGTCGTCCAACTCGGTGCGTTCACTCGTAAACTCGTTTGCGAGACGGACCTCATCTGGTGCGGGCAGTTCAGCTTCAACGCCATCGAGGAACGTCGGGTCGTCCGACTCAACCGACCCGCTCACGCAGTAATGAACGTTCATAGCCGCGACCTCCGTGGAGCGGTAACGTTGTTGAGGTACTCAATCTCGGTGTCAGAAAGGGCACGGGACCAAGTAGCAGCAACAGCAATATCTCCATTAAATGCCTCAAAGGAACTACCTTCAGTCCTACCAATTATTAGTTGAGGTGTTCCATCCACAATAGTTCGCCCAAATGAATCGAAAGTATAACCATCGTTGTTTGTGATATCTCTTATTTCTCCGTTATATCTCGCTATGGTGACATTCCATTGATTGTTTGGTGCTGATACAGATACAGCATCAAAGCCACCGTCTTCTTGGGTTGTCATTTCTAAATTTACGGCACCATCAGTTTCACGCATAAACCAACCATACTGATTCCGATTGCCATATCCTACTATATCC
>NZ_SGXU01000257.1:0-603 GCF_005435015.1 Halorubrum sp. SP9 | reverse complement strand
CGACCAAGGCGAAGCCGACGAGGACGGCGACGAGCGTGTCGATCGTCGCGATGATCCCGGCGTCGGCCGCGAGGTTCCGGTCCTCGCCGAGGTAGGAGGCGTACGTGATCATCACGCCCATCCCGAGCGAGAGCGTGAAGAACGCCTGTCCGGCCGCGGCGGGGAGGATCTCCGTCCAGTTCGCCGCGATCGTCCCGAAGTCCGGCGAGAGGTAGTAGGCGTACGCCGCGCTCGCGCCGTCGAGCGTGAATCCGTACGCGGCCAGGCCGACGAGGAGCACGAGGATGGCGGGGATCATCACCTTCACGCTCAGTTCGATCCCGCGCCTGACGCCGGCGGCGATGATGCCGACGACGAGCAGCATGAACAGGGCGTGGAAGACGAGCGTGTCGAGCCCCGTCGAGACCGTCTGGTACAGCGCCTCGGCCTCTGCCGGGTCGGTCAGCGTGTACCCCTCGGTGATTCCGATGAGCGTGTAGCGCAGGAACCACCCCGCGACGACGCTGTAGTACGAGAGGATGATGAACCCGGTGACGACGAACAGCCACCCGGCGGACCCCCAGACGCCGCTGCCGAGTTACCGCAGCGCGCCGACCGGGTTCC
>NZ_SGXU01000256.1:0-603 GCF_005435015.1 Halorubrum sp. SP9 | reverse complement strand
GATGGCTGTCGCGTTCGGGGAAGACGCGCTTGACAGCATTACGGTTGAAGTCGCTACTGACGCCCCTGAGTTGCTGTTCATCGTTGATCCACAACGGATCGACCAAGTCCCAATCTCAAAGGATCGGCTCGAACGTCGGCTCACCGAGGCCATGCCTGCTGGAACGGGGATTCAACTCATCGCTGACAACGACGTGTTCACCTTCCGTTCAGACGCGTCGAACGCCGAGGAGTACGAGGCTGGCTTCGGTGAGGGTGTCTGGTCGCGGTAGCCACTAAATTCGCACACCACGCGCATACGCAGTCCTCATGCGGTTTTGAACAACAGTACACTTCGATACGATGGCAGATTCGATTGACCATAGCCACGGCTCTACAGGCGCACAGCCCCCTGACGGACTCAACTTCGGGACAGGTGATTTCCCCGATCCCGAAATGTTCGACTGGTTTTGGAATCAGACAGTTACGGCTGTCAATAACCACGCCGACCAGCTCGACGCGATCGACGCCGATGCCGACGGGAAAGTAGATCAGGCCGAGGTCGCAGATTCCGCTACGTCGTACAAGGGCAACGACATTGATAGCGATGGTGACGGGAAGGTAG
>NZ_SGXU01000255.1:0-606 GCF_005435015.1 Halorubrum sp. SP9 | reverse complement strand
AGCAGTCGCGATCTCCGCGCGGAGTGAGTCGGTACGACAGTCGGTGCCCGAGTCTTCAAGTCGGGCGGTCGTCTTCGTGGACATGCTGGTTCAGCCAGCACGGGGTCGGTGCTCTAACACCGGCCTCACTTTCTGTGAGGCACCCGTGCTTACCCAACAGTCTATCCCCCAATCACTTAGTAGTTGCTATTAGCAACACCTATCAGCAGGTGACAAAAGAAACTAAGTGGTTGGCGAAAGACGGTACTGTTGTAAATGGTGGACAGCAACACCACGGCAATGACGCTCACCGAGGAGGATTTGAACGAGTTGGATCACCAGATATTGGACGTGCTGGCCGACGGCCGGGCGACACCAACGCTGGTGAAGAAGCTCTTAGAAAAGCAAGGGACCGATGTGTCACGCCAGTACGTCAACCGGCGGATGAAGCGCCTCTCGGAACACGACCACATCCAGAACTTGCTGGATACGGGGGTCTACGAGCAGAGGGCAGACCCGCGCAAAACCTGAAGTATGGGTGTAAAAACCGATACTGGCCAGTTCGAGTGTCCTGCCTGCTCCCGCAGGTTCGAGACGCACTCGGGGCTCAAACAACACCACTCACAG
>NZ_SGXU01000254.1:0-608 GCF_005435015.1 Halorubrum sp. SP9 | reverse complement strand
TTAAAATCTCTGTCTTATCTCTGGAAGAACCCTCTACTCCGTATGGAGAGACAATGCCTCCTCCAAAACGACGGAACAACTGTCTTGGTGAGCGGTGGTTGTGATGATGACCTCCAAGAGATAGTCGCCGCCGCTCATAATGAGTGGAAATGGCTCCGCACGAAAGAACGAATGTCGGCATTCGTTGAACATCGATGAGTGATAAAGACGACAACGAGTCAGTTACCGATATACTCCGTGAAGGTCGGGGAAATCACAATCTCGTTGAAATACAGTGTCATAACTGCGGCACTATGATACCACCTGATGCGACCATCATCCAGTGTAAGTGGTGGTCATACGACGGGCAAGGACCACCGACTGGCTCAGGATTCGTCTCCTACTGCGATGAGTGCGTGCCACCCGGAATACCGAGACCAAAATGAAAGTATGACCACAAGGCTGTGCCGCGTCAAACCGACCTAAATCAGAAATAATTGATTTCTACTTCGGCTGGCTTCCACACCGGTGGAGGTGTATCTTTTCGCGAACACTACGAGCACTGGTCTTTTGACCGCACGACTGGCAGGTATAAAATTCACCTTCGTCGTGTAGATATCTGTGAGTAC
>NZ_SGXU01000253.1:0-611 GCF_005435015.1 Halorubrum sp. SP9 | reverse complement strand
ATCCATCAGATCGCGGGCTGGCAGGGGCATATCGGACGGTCACCGCGGGACGCCGCAGGCGTTTCGCTGCGAGCGCGGCGACGCAACGGGCATGGGAAAATTGTCCAGAATCTATTAGACATTTCAGTTACAGTTGAGTGTATGCGAGGTAGGCGAGAGTTGTTAGCAAGTGTGGGGGCTATTAGTACAGTCGCGATCGCCGGGTGTTCTGGTGGAGGAGCTGACGACACGGGTAGTGAGGGAGACGGTCAAGATGGTGAGGGTGGTACAGCAACGAGTAACGACGAGAGCGGCGGAAATACGAGCAGCGATGGGGATGACGAGGATAGTGAGAGCGGGACAGCGGAGAACACAACCTCGCAAACCCCGACGAGCGTTGTTCGACAGTTCTGGGAGGCGATTATAGCGGGTGAGTATGAACGGGCGAATGAATTACTACACCCGGGATCGCTGAATTACCCGTTAGATGAGTCCAATGTAGCAATCTCCGGGCAGGCGGTCGAAAGCGTCGAAGTGGTAACGTACGAGGAGGCCAGTGAAATCATCGCATTAGCTTCCGAAGATGACCTCGACCAAGCAGTTCAAGATGCGACTGGCGTCGCCGAGTACAC
>NZ_SGXU01000252.1:0-611 GCF_005435015.1 Halorubrum sp. SP9 | reverse complement strand
CGAACAAACGCGATCGGGCGCTGTTGGAGATGCTGATCTACACAGGACAACGACACAACGCCTTGCGGATGTTGACCCTCCGAGACGTGCGACCGAACGAAGGTGAAAGCGGGAAGTTGTATATTCCCGAAGGCGAGGGGATGAAAGGCGCCGAGGGGAAGCGGCCCCTGCTCGGCGCACAGAAGGCGGCGAGAGAGTGGAAACGCTCGCATCCGACAGGCGACCCCGACGATGCGTTCTTCACTCACATCTACGACTGGTCGGGGCACGACGACATCGAGCCAGGGGATCATCTCTCCAAACAGGCGTTCGGACGGATCACCAAGCGAATTGCGGACCGCGCAGGGGTGGAAAAGCCCTCCAACCCCCACCAGTTTCGTCACTACTTCGTGACGATGGCAATCTCAAAACACGGGATGAGCATGGACACGGTCCGTCATCTTATCGGCCATCAGGCTGGCTCTCGGGAGCTGGAACGCACCTACCAGCACCTCGTGGACGAAGACTACATCGAGAACGCGGAACTGGACGTGGGGATCCGTGATGAACGCGAGGAGTCGCTGACGCCTGCGACGTGTCCGCAATGTGATGAACCGTTAGAACCGCACTAC
>NZ_SGXU01000251.1:0-614 GCF_005435015.1 Halorubrum sp. SP9 | reverse complement strand
AAGAGGCGGCGGCGTAGGGCCGAGCCGAGCGGGCGACGGCGGCGGTCCCCTGCCTCGAAACCCCTCGCTCGTGTGAATCTTTTTTTAGTACGGGGGCGTGGTCCCGACCGTGCCGACACTCGACGTCGAACTGAACGGGGAGGCGGTCCACGACATCGACGCGCCGGACTCGTTCGTCACCGACGGGCCGTTCCGTGGGGGATCGTCGTCCACAACCCGCGTGGTGACTCCATCGCGGAACACGACGAAGACTACACGACCTACGACCAGCTCTGGACCTACGAGGCTGGCGAGGATCTGTACGTCGCCCCGCTTCGGGAACTGGACACCGTCCTGCCTGAAGTGATCGATGAACAGACCAGTCCCGCTTCCACGGTCCCCGAGTTTAATCAGGACGATGTCGTCGGTATCGTGAAGCTCGGTAGCGGTGAAACGCGAATCGTCCCCGAAGGGTACACGTACGACGCCAACGACGACGGCACCGCTGAAACGTTCTCGGAGAGCGGCTCGGGGGACTTCGTGCCGCTTGGCCGTGTGGATCACGTCCCGACTGGCACCCGTATTCAGGAAACCTACGGCAAGCGGATTCACACCCGTCTGGACAACGACGTGTT
>NZ_SGXU01000250.1:0-615 GCF_005435015.1 Halorubrum sp. SP9 | reverse complement strand
GGTCGTGGGTGGTCACGTCCTCGGTAATGCCGGCATTTCGGTAGGCCACCTCGATGGCCACCTCAAGCGTCGTCCGCCGGTCACCCAAGGAGATTCCGCGCTGCGCAAAGAAGTTCGCGAGGAAGCTGCTGACGCGCTCTTGTTTTTCGGTGAGTGGGCTGGCATCAGTACCCAACTGCTCGCGGGACTGGTCGGTGGGCGGTGTGATCTCAAGCGGGTTAATGCCGAGCGTCCCACCCACCGTGATCCGCTGGGCGTCCAACGCTTCAGCCACGCCGGCCCAATCGTTGAGCGGCTCGAGGATAACGCCGATCCGGTCCTCGTGGTGGGCCACCGACCGAATGAACCGCTGTTTCGCGCTGAAACTCTTCCCGGAACCCGGATCCCCCACGGTAAACGTCGCATACCCGTTTTCGCGAGCAAACGGATCGACGACGACCGGTGTGTCCGTGTGGCGGTGAACTCCAAGTTCGACCCCGTCCGGCTCTAACAATGTCGGGCGATGTGGCGACGCCAACAGCGCGCCCACCGCGCCGCTCAACCCGATCGTATCCCGATCAAGTGGCGCCCCGCCAAACGGCGCCGCACTCCGCAGGGCGCGCTGTTGGGCGCAGA
>NZ_SGXU01000249.1:0-622 GCF_005435015.1 Halorubrum sp. SP9 | reverse complement strand
GCCTGTCGGTGAGATGAACGTCATTGAGATAGTCGAGGAGAACCCCCGAAAGACGGTGGTTCAAGCGAACTATCAGACGGGTCACAAGGCGTTCATCGGCGGCAAGAAGGGGAAGCGACAGGACATCCTTCTCCCTGTCCGTGCGTTCGAGCAATGGCTGTACCACACCGAAGTGGTCGAACCGCTTTTTGCGGATTACCACGAACGGTACCCATACTGATGAACAAACAACAGCGTGAACAACAGGCGATCCATTGGGAGTCACAGTTCGAGAACTTGACCGAGGAAGAACAACAGGAGTGGCGCGAGACGGGGAGCGTTGACGGTCTATGATAGACACGGACGATCCGCTGAATGGTCGTTGTCCGACGTGCGGGAAATACTGGGCTGTGTGTATCTGTAACCCGACGCACCCGACGAACGCGGCATAATCGTCCGCTGCTTTTCGACGAAACGGCAGTCACACGCCCGAGCGTCAGTTACCTATGGACGAAGCAACCACCGTCTTAGAATTTGAGGAGGAGACAAAAAACTACGCCAAGTACGAAGCAGAAGAAAACAACGGCGTTGTTGCTGATTTCACTTCTGTGTACGTTCCACAGGAACAGTTTGATGATCCACC
>NZ_SGXU01000024.1:0-35468 GCF_005435015.1 Halorubrum sp. SP9 | reverse complement strand
GGCGGTCCGCGTCGCGAACCGAACCGCGGAGCGCGCGGTCGAGCTGGCCGAGGCGGTGCCGGGCGCGACCGGCGGCGGCCTCGACGACCTCGGCGAGCGCGTCGCCGCCGCCGACCTGCTCGTCAACGCGACGAGCGTGGGGATGGAGGCGCCCGACGAGACCCCCGTCCCCGCCGAACACCTCCACGGCGACCTCGCGGTCCTCGACGCGGTGTACGCGCCGATCGAGACGCGGCTGCTGCGCGAGGCCGCCGCCGCGGGCGCGACGACGGTCGACGGCGCGTGGATGCTGCTGTTCCAGGGCCTCGAGGCGTTCGAGATCTGGACCGGCGAGGACGCGCCGGTCGAGGCGATGAACGCGGCGCTGCGGGCGGAGTTGGAGTGAGTCGGCGGCGCGACTGTTTATAAATGGACGACGCGGTGGCGCGCCGGTGAGCGGCCGCCACCGGCGGCCGCGAACCGACCGCGAGGGAGTCGGTCGGCCGGAGCAACGCGGAGGCCGGCCGACGAGGCTGGGGAGGCGTGAGGTGCGGTTGCGGTGCTGTGCGGGGCGGGACGCAAAGGGGCAGTCACCGGCGGCTCCGCCGCCGGTTGCCCGTGGCGCTACGCGCCACGCTGCCGTGAGGCGGGCGCAGGCGTTCACGAGAGCGGAGCTCTCGTGAGCCAATCAGAACGCTCCGCGTTCCGATGACGACGTAAGCACCGCAGGGAGCGAACGGAGTGAGCGACCGAGGAGCGTGGTTCGAGAGAGCGAAGCTCTCTCGTCATCACGAGACGCCTTCGGCGTCTCGAACGACAGCGAGCGTGCGCCCGCCTCACGGCTGGGGTTTTGGAGGTGTTTGCCGCCGATATTCAGTCAGTTATTCATAGGCGAGCGACGGGGGCTTTGGAGCCGTTCGTCATCGATCTGCTGTTAGCTGTTTATAAATGAGCGGCGTTTTAAAAAGCGATCACCCGAGCCGAGCGTTGTTAAACCGGTCCCGGACTCGCGAGCAGCCCCGCGGTGACGATGAGCCCGATGGAGACGGCGGACGCGCCGTAGAGGAACGGCTTGGCGTCGCGGGCGGGCTCGCGGAGCTTCCCGACGTCGAGCCCGTCGGCCAGCTTCGATCCCCCGACCTCGACGAGCCCGGTGCCGACGAACCACAGCCCCAGCATCGTCAACACGAGGTGACCGCGGGGCGTGCCCGTCAGCGACTCGAACGTGTACAGCGTCCCGGCCATATGCCCGCCCGAGAGGACGAACGCGACCGCGCTGATCCGTGTGATCCAGCGCAGGCGGCCGACGACCGAGCCCAGCGCGTCGCCGCCGATATCGCCGCGGAGCGCGGGCGGGAGGACCGCGAGGGTGACGAACAGCACGCTGCCGACCCAGAGGACGGCGAAGCCGACGTGGACCGACCACATGACCGGGTTGACGACGTTCATACGACCGGAACGCCCCGGCCCCACTTATAAACAGGCGAGACGGAGCGGCGAGCGGTTGCGCCGGAGAGGGTTTTTAAATATCTCGCACGTGTAGCCGCCGGCGATGGCCCTACTCCAGAAGCTCAAAGAGAAACTCGGGTTCGGGAGCGGTTCGAGCGGGCGAGAGTCCGGCGAGACCGAAGTGACCGTCGAGCGCGAGTCGGAACCCGCCGCCGAGGCGGCCGCGGAGAGCGACGACGGCCCCGTCGACGACGGGATCGGCGAGCCGGTCGCGGACGAATCGGTCGAGGACGAGATCGATGACGACGGATCCGACGGCGGCGCCGAAGCCGGCGAGGAGCCCGTCGCCACGGAGACGGAGGCCGCCGCCTCGACCGAGTCGCTCGTCGACGAGGGGGCCGACGCGACCGACGACCACGAGGCGGCCGAGTCGGCGGAGGCCGCGGCCGGGCGGGAGGACGACATCGCGGTCGACGGCGACGACCGCGGCCCGAGCGTCACGGAGATCAAGGGCATCGGCCCGGCGTACGCGGAGCGGCTCGCGACGATCGGGATCGAGACGGTAGACGAGCTCGCCGGCGCGGACGCCGGCGAGATCGCCGAGGGGACGAGCGTCGGCGAGAAGCGCGCCGCGACGTGGATCGACCGCGCGAGCGAGTTCTGAAGGCGGGCCGCGTTCGGGCGACCGCAACTGTTTCACCGCCCCCGCCGAACAGGGTCCCATGAGTCGAACGGAACACACCGATCGGGACCGGTTCCGCGCGGTCGCCGCCGCGGCGCCGGACGGCGCGCGGGTCCCGGTCGAACTCCGGGTCGCCGTCGAAGACCCTTTCGCGGCCTACCGCCGGGCGCGGGACGGCCCGGGCGGCGTCTTCTACGAAACGACCGGCGGCCAGTCCGGGTGGGGGTACTTCGGCGTCGACCCGGTCGAGCGGCTGACCGTCTCCGGCGAGGCGGTCGTCGCCGGCGCGCGGGGCGAGACGGGCGAGCCGGCGCGGGGCGAGGCGGGCGAGCCGACGGGCGACTACCGGCGCCCGTCGCCCTCGCTGTCGGCGCTGGAGGGGGTCCTCGACGGCGAGACGCTGGCGCGCGGCGACTGCGACGTGCCGTACCCGTGCGGCGCGTTCGGCTGGCTCTCCTACGACGCCGCCCGCGAGCTGGAGGACTTCCCGCCCGCGGCCCCCGAGGGTTCCGGGGCGACCGACGACCGTGGACTCCCGCGGCTTCAGGCCGCCCTGTTCGACCGGATCGCGGCCTGGGAATGCCCCGTCCGCGCGGACGGCGCCGGTGGGACGATTCCGCTTCGAGTAACCGCCTGTCCCCGCGTTCCGGGCGGGCTCGACGACCCGGACGCCGACCGCGACGCGCTCGACGCGCTGTTCGACGAGGGGACGGATCGGGCGGGGGCGCTGATAGACCGGATCGAGGCCGGCGATCCGGCCGCTGAGCCGGCGCCGGACCCGGGCGCCGAGCGCGCGACCTTCGAGAGCGACGTGGGTCGAGGGTGGTACGCCGACGCGGTGCGGCGGGTCAAAAGGCACGTTCGCGAGGGCGACACGTTCCAGGCGAACGTCTCCCAACGGCTGACGGCGCCGGCCGCGGTCCACCCGGTCGGGGCGTACGACGCGCTCCGGGCGGTGAACCCCGCTCCGTACTCGGGGCTGATCGAGTTCGGCGGGACCGAGGGGAACGGTGGGGACCGTCCGAGCGGCGTCGACCTCGTGAGCGCGAGCCCGGAGCTCCTCTTGGAACGCGAGCCGACCGACGACCCCGAGCGCGGCGCGCGTCTCGTGACGGAGCCCATCGCGGGGACGCGGCCGCGGGGCGCCTCCGCGGCGGACGACGCGGCGCTGGAGACCGAACTGACCGGCGACGAGAAGGAGCGCGCCGAACACGCGATGTTAGTCGACTTAGAGCGCAACGACCTCGGGAAGGTGTCGCGGTTCGGCACCGTCGACGTGAGCGAGTACCGCCGCGTCGACCGCTACAGCGAGGTGATGCACCTCGTGAGCCTGATCGAGGGCGAGGCGCGGCCCGACGTCGGGTTCGCGGACGCGGTCGCGGCCTGCTTCCCCGGGGGGACCGTCACGGGCGCGCCCAAGCCGCGGACGATGGAGATAATCGACGAGCTGGAGCCGACGCGCCGCGGGCCGTACACCGGGTCGATGTTCGCCACCGGGTTCGACGGGCGCGCGACGCTGAACATCGTCATCCGGACGCTCGTCCGTCACGCCGCCGAGTACCACCTCCGGGTCGGGGCCGGGATCGTCCACGACTCCGACCCGGACGCCGAGTACGAGGAGACGCTCGCGAAGGCGCGAGCCCTGGTGAGCGCGGTCGACGAGGCGCTCGCCGCCGGCGGGATGGCGGTCGAGGAGGGGGCCGACGAGCCGACCGAGGGGGCGGTCGAGCGATGACGCGCGGCGGTGCCGACTCCGGGGCTGGGGAGGGCGACTGGCGCCGCGGCGCGGGCGAGTCCGACGCGCGGGTCCTCGTCGTCGACAACTACGACTCGTTCGCGTACAACCTCGTCCAGTACGTCGGAGAGGTCGCCGGCGCGGTGACGGTCCGGCGGAACGACGCGGTCGACCTCGCGGGGATCCGCGCGCTCGACCCGGACGGCGTCGTCGTCTCGCCCGGGCCGGGCACCCCGGCCGACGCCGGGATATCGACCGCGGTCTTCGAACTCGATCGGCCCGTGTTCGGCGTCTGTCTCGGCCACCAGGCGCTGTGCGCGAGCCGCGGGAGCCGCGTCGGCCACGCGCCCGAGGTCGTCCACGGGAAGCCCTCGACGATCGCCCACGACGGCGAGGGCGTCTTCGCCGGCCTCCCCGACCGGCTCCGGGTCGGGCGCTACCACTCGCTGTGCGTCGAGCGCGAGGACCTCCCGGACGAGCTGGTCGAGACCGCGCGCACGGACGAGGAGCGCGAGGTCGTGATGGGCGTGCGCCACCGCGAGAAGCCGCACGTCGGCGTCCAGTTCCACCCGGAGAGCATCCTCACGCCGCGCGGGAAGCGAATGGTGCGGAACTTCGTGGAGGCGTGCGAGGACCGTGAGTGATCCCACCGAGCGGTCCGAGGCGACCGGCGACGCGGACCGCCTGTACCACGTCGACGGCGACCTCGTCCCGGCCGCCGAGGCGACCGTCTCGGTGGAGGACCGCGGGTTCGCCTACGGCGACGCCGCCTTCGAGACGATGCGCGCGTACGGCGGGGACCTCTTCCGGTGGGACGCGCACGCCGACCGGCTCGCGGACACCTGCGAGACGCTCGCGCTCGACCACGGGATCGACGACGCGGAGCTGAAGCGGCGTGTCGACGAGACGCTGGCCGCGAACGACCTCGCGGACGCGTACGTCAAGCTCTCGATCTCGCGGGGGGTCCAGCCCGGCACGCTCGACCCGAACCCCGAGGTCGACCCGACCGTGGTCGTGATCGCGAAGCCGCTCGCGCGCGGCGGCGTCGGGAGCGACCCGGTCCACGATGGCCCGGCCGCGCTCCAGACGACGAAGACGCGCAAGGTCGCGGACCGAGCGATACCGGCCGCGGCGAAGACCCACAACTACCTCAACGGAATCCTCGCCCGGCTCGAGCTCCGGGTCACCGGCGCCGACGAGGCGCTGCTGCTCGACCCGGACGGCCACGTCGCCGAGGGGGCGACCTCGAACCTCTTCTTCGTCGACGGCACCGCCCTCAAGACCCCCTCGCTCGACGGGCCGATCCTCCCCGGCGTCACCAGGGCGACCGTGATCGATCTCGCGGAGTCGGAGGGGATCCCCGTCGAGGAGGGGACGTACGCGCCGGACGCGGTCCGCGAGGCCGACGAGGTCTTCCTCACGAACTCGACGTGGGAGGTCCGACCGGTGGCGACCGTCGACGGCATCGCGGTCGACGGCGACGGCGAGGGAGTCGCCGGGCCGCTCACGACCCTCCTCTCGCGGCTGTTCGACCGGCGGATCGAGGAGGCGGGCTACGACGGCGAGCGGCTGTAACCGAATTTCGGCCCGCAGAAGCGTTCCGCGCCGCATTTCGACCACGCCGTTATGCCGCCGGGGACCGTAGATGACGGATGGCAGACGACGAGAACGGACGAGAGAGACAGGCCGCGGACGACGACCGACGACGGCGCGAGCGCGACGTCGAGGCCGAGTTAGAACGCGGCGACGAGGCCGAGCCGCCGATCGACGACGCGGCGGCCGAGGCGCTCGAAGGGGCGCTCGAGCCGCTGACTTTCCCGGCGACGGGCCGCGAGATCGTCGCCGCGGTCGGGAAGCGGGAACTCGAGACGGACTCCCGCGTGTACACCGTCGCTGACCTGGTCCCCGACGCGGACCTGGAGGCGTTCGACACGCCGGCCACGGTCCGCGAGCGGGTGCGGCGACCGGCGGTCGCGGCCGCGATGAAGCGGGTGGTGGAGGCGGCGGCCGCGCTCGAGAACGCCGACTTCGGTCGGTCGCAACACGAGGCGTTCGAACGGACCTTCAGAGCGCTGAGCGACGTCAACGAACTCGACGACGAGGAGGGCGTCCGCGCGGTCGCCGACTGGGTCGTCGACCGGATCGCGGAGGGGGAGTCGGTCCCCGGGTCGCGGGACGTGCGCCGACGGGCGGCGAAGCACTGTCGGGAGCACGGCTACGAGGTCCGCGACGACGAGTGGCTCGGGGCCTGAGCCGGGCGCCCGACTCGGCGTCGCGCCGACGCGGAGACGGCCCGACTCCGGAACAGACGGCGCCCGACCCCGGAACGGACGGCGCCCGACCCCGGAACGCACAACGTTCAAGCCGGTCGCCGGCCTCGGACGGGCATGGACGAGCACCGCCGGATCGCCGGCGTCGAGGAGGTTCCGGAAGAGAGCACGCTGCTCGCGACGCTGCGCCCGGTCGATCCCGACGCGGTCGACGAGGGCGAGGGCGACATCGGGGCGAGCGAGGACGGTGCCCCGGAGGTCGAGGCGATACTCACGCGGGCCGCCGGCGAGGTCCGCGCGTTCCGCAACTACTGTCAGCACTGGACGGACATCCGCCTCGACAAGGACGACGGCGCGTTCGTGCGCGACGGGGAGGTGTTCTGTCAGAAGCACGGCGCGACGTTCGAGGCCGACGGCGGCTACTGCAACTTCGGCCCCTGTGAGGGCGCCGTCCTCGAATCGGTCGCCGTCGCGGTGACGGGCGACGCGGTGTACCTCGACGACGACGCCTACGAGTTCGTCCGGCTCGGCCCCGCCGCCGACAAGGACGACGGCGGCGGCTCGCGGATCGACTTCACCGGGAACTGAGCCGCGCGGGCATCTCCGGACGCGGCTGACTGCCGCGACCGCGACCGAACCGCGACCGGTCAGAATCGCGTCCGCCCGCCGCCGCCGCTCGCGTCGTCGCGGCCGAGCGCCTTCTTCAGGAAGTTCATCCAGCGTTTCCGGTCGGCGGCCTCCTGTCGCTTCGCCTCGGTCTCCGGGTCGGGCGCGTCGAGCCCCTCCAGCGCCTCCAGCGCGCGGTCGATGCCGATGATCGACGACGCCAGCTCCTCGCCCTCCTCGCGGCTCACCTCGTTCTCCTCGATGGGTTCGAGCCGGTCGAGCCGCTCGCGGCGGAGGTTCCGCTTCGCGCGCTCGACGCGGTCGCGCTCGCCGGGCGGGACCGAGTCGCGCCGCTTGATCTCGAAGACGAACGACCGGAGATCTATCTCCTCGCCCTGGATCTCGATCGACTCCGGGATGTCGACGCCGACCGTCGAGGACTCTCGGTTGACCCGCTCTAAGAGCTGTTTCCGCTCGTACTCCTTCACGCCGGGTCGGTAGGCGGCGGGCGCACTTCGCTCCTTCGCCCGGGCGGCGCCAGCTGAACGAAGCGGGCGTCACTCGAAGAGACGACGTTAACCGCGTCGCGCCGCAACCGGGTCGCATGGAATCGCTCGAAGCCGAACTCGACGCCGCCCGCGACCTCGACGTCGCGGACCTCGCGGACGCCATCGAGTCCATCGGCTTCGAGTGCACGCGCTGCGGCGGCTGCTGTACCGGGTACGCTCCCGACGAGCCGGGTGGGGCGCCGGCGGGAGCGGGAGCGGACGACGGGGAGGAGAGCGCCGGGACCGACGCGGAGTGCCACGGCGGCGCGGACGGCGACGCCGACCGCGAGCCCCACACCGCGACGGTCTTTCCGGACGAGGTCCGGCGCGTCGCCGACGCCGCCGAGGCGGAGTTCGACGAGGCGTACGACTGGCGCGACGTGGCCCGGCCGATGCCGTTCGGCCTCGACGCGGACGGAGACGGAGAGCCGACGGGGGAGACGTTCGAGTGGGCGCTCGCGACCGACGACTGCGGCGACTGCGCCTTCTACGAGGAGTCGGACGGGGAGGGCGCCTGCACCGTCCACGACGCGCGCCCGCTCATCTGCCGGACGTACCCGTTCAGCGTCGCCTTGGAGGGGACGAGCCAGCCGATGGGCGAGGCGGTCGACGAGGCGGGCGTCGTCCGCGCCCACGAGTGCGAGGGGCTCGGCCGCGACATCTCCCGCGAGGACGCCGAGGAGCTGGCCGCCGCGCTGAAGGAGCGCGCGGTGCGGGAACTGGCGGAGGCGATCGGCGTCCGAGACGGCTACGATCCCGACGCGCGCGAGCGGGCCGACGGCGACGTCGTCGTCTTCGACTCCGAGGGGCCGAAGGGGGCCGACGGGACCCCTATCCGCGAAGGGTAGCGGTCGCTTCCGGGCTTTTGGGGGAGTCAGACGGCGTCGAGCGCGGCGTCCACGTCGGCGCGAATTTCCTCGCGCGCGGCCTCGTCCGGGAGCGCGAGCGGCGGGCGCACGGCCGGGTCGGGGATGAACCCGCGGTGGGCGGCCGCGACCTTCGTCGCGGGCGCGAAGCCGTGGTCGGCACAGCGAGCGAACAGCGGCGCGACCGCGCGGCGGTGGAGCGACAGCGCCCGGTCGTCGCCGCCGTCGCGGATCGCCTCGGTGAGCGCGACGAAGACCTCCGGGACCGCCTGCGAGAGAGCGTGGATCCCGCCGTCGACGCCGAGGCTCGCGCTCGGGTAGAGCTGTGCGTCGACGCCCTGGAAGACGGCGAACGAGTCGGGCGTCCCGCTGATCTTCGCCTCGAGACCGGTGAGGTCGCCGGTCGTGTCTTTCACCCCGACGACCGACTCGCGGGTCGCCAGGTCGGCGAGCACGTCGACGTCGATGGACTCCCCGACAGTCGCCGGGATGTCGTACAGGAGGACCGGGAGCGGGGCGTCGTCGACGACGGCCTCGAGGAACGCCCGCTGCCCCTCCGGCCCCGTCGACGCGTGGTAGTACGGGAGCGTGACGAGCCCGGCGTCCGCCCCGGCCGCCGCGGCGTCGGACAGGTGCTCGCGCACCCGCGAGACGGCGGTGTCGGCCGCGCCGGCGATCACGGGCGCCCGCCCGTCGGCCGCGTCGACGACGGTCTCGATCACGGTCCGGCGCTCGTCGTCGGTGAGACTGGCGAACTCGCCGGTCGTCCCGCAGGGGACGACTCCGTCGATCCCGGCCTCGACGAGCGCGTCGACGTGGCTCGCGAGGGCGGCGGTGTCGACGTCGCGGTCGGCGGCGGCGAACGGGGTCACGATCGGCGGCGAGACGGCGGTGTGAGGGAGATCCAGGAGTGTCACGGTCGGCCTTCGGACGGCGACGACAAAGGCGTTGGTCCCCGCGGACCGCTCGCGGGCGACCGAATCCTAACTGTGTCGGCGGTACAACTATACAGACCCGTCACGAGAGTCCGATGGAGTCTACTATGGAAATCTCCGAGAAGCTCCTCTGTCTGTTCAGCGCGGAAGTCCGCGAGACCGCCGACGGCGAGTACGTCGTCGACGTGCCCAGCCGAGAGATCGACACCGGATCGCTGGAGCCGGGCGAGACGTACCGCGTCGCGCTCGTCGCCCGCGACGGCTCTTCGGCGGCGACGGCCGACGCCGACGCGTCCGCCTCGCGGAGCGATGACGGGCCGCAACCCCCGGTTGAACCGGGCGAGATGCGATACGTCGAGATCGAAGACCTCGGCAAGCAGGGCGACGGGATCGCTCGCGTCGAACGCGGCTACGTGATCATCGTCCCCGACACCGAGGTGGGCGAACGCGTGAAGATCGAAGTGACCGAGGTGAAGTCCAACTTCGCCGTCGGGGAAGTCGTCGAAGAGGCCGGCTGAAGCCGGAGGACTCGCCCCGCGCTCACCCTTCGTCCGGCACTCGGGCGTCCCAGTACGACACCGAGGCGACGTAGTCGCCGGGGATCGTATCGCCCGCGAGCTCGTCGAGCGCCCGAAACGGCTTCGCGACGGGGCCCGGGAGCTCGCGGTAGAAGCCGTACGGTAACACGAAGTCGTGCTCCTCGTTCGCGAGCGTGAGCCCCGCCTCACCGAGCATGGCCGCTACCTCCCGCTCGGAGTAGAGCCGCGAGCCCATCGGGAGGAGCCAGGTGTACAGCGTCCGCAGGCTGCGCCCGTTGAACGTGTCGAAGAACACCTGACCGCGGCTGACCCGGCGGAGCTCCTTCGCGAACGGCACCGGGTCGTCCATGAGGTGGAAAAAGCGCATCGCGACGACCGTGTCGAAGTGGTCGTCGGGGAACGGGAGCCGCGAGGCGTCGCCGCGGAGGAACTCGACGGCGTCGGCGTGACCGGCGGCGGTGACCTTCGCGCGGGCCTGTTCGAGCATCTCGCGGGAGACGTCGAGCGCGACGATGTCGGCGCCCCGGTCGGCGAGCATCGTCGTGAACCGGCCGGTACCGCAGGCGACCTCGAGCACGCGGTGGCCCGGGTCGATCGGGCCCAGCGCGGCGAGAACGGCCTCCTTCTCCCGGCGATCGATGAGCTGTCCGCCGCCGGAAAACCGGATGTCGTCGTACTCCTCGGCGACCTCGTCGGCTTGGTACCAGTCCTGTCCCTTCACGTTGTCCGTGATGAACGCCGGACCGACAAAACCGTACTGGAAGCGGCCCGGCGGCGGCCCTCGGTTAGGGCGGTCGGGAGGCTCCCGCGGCGAGTTCGGTCACCCGCTGGTGGCGACGTTCTCGGCCGGCACCTTGACGATCACCCGAGCGCCCTCCTCCTCGTCGTGGTGCGGGTACTCGTCGACGCCGAAGTACCGGCGGGCGAGTTCGTCGATGTGCTCGCGGGCGCCCGCCTCGGTCAGTTCGGCCTCGCCGCGGACAGAGACGTATCGATACGGGTCGTCGGGGTCGAGAACGCTGACGCCGACCTTCGGGTTCTCGCGGACGTTTCGCTCCTTCCGTCGCCCGCGAGCGGTGTTGACGAGGACGTACTCGCGGTCCTCGTGGTCGACCCACACCGGCGTGACGTGGGGGAGGCCGTCCGGCCCGACCGTCGCGAAGTGCGCGTACGACTCGGCTTCGAGGATGTCGACGTGAGACTCGGGAATCACGCGAGCGGGTACGGACGCCCGGCGGAAAACGTGCCGGATGGATCACTCGGAACGGTCGGCTGAAAAGTAATATTAACACATTATATTATCACAGGCAGATTCCCCTATATGTAGCCAACCTTTACCACTACTCGCGGAATTCGTGTGAGACATGAGTACCAGTCCCGCGGAGACCGCTGACCAAGACCGCCTGTCGGAGTCCGAGTATCGCGACCGCCTGCGCGAGCTACCCCCGAGCGCCAAGCTCGTTGCGAAGGTACTGGAGGGAGACTCCCCCCTCTCGCAGGGCGGCCTCGCCGAGGAGTCGCTGCTTCCCGACCGCACCGTCCGCTACGCGCTCAACCGCCTCGAGGAGGAGGGCCTCGTCGACTCGCGGTACAGCTTCAAGGACGCGCGCAAGCAGGTGTACTACCTGACGGTCTGAACGGTCCTCTCGCCGTCCGAACGCGCCCGGCCCGCGAGGACGTGAGTCGGCCGGGCGCACACGCGGTCTTTTTTACCTTCTCGGCCCGATAGCGGAGCGTATGGAGCTCTCGGTCGTCGTCCCGACGCTCAACGGTCGGGATCGGTTGGCCGCCTGCCTCGACGCGCTGGCGGCTAACGCCCCCGACGCCGAGGTGATCGTCGTCAACGGCCCCTCGGCCGACGGCACGACCGGCATGGTTCGCGGCCGCGACGACGTCGACGTGTTGGTCGAGATCTCCGACCGCACGGTGAACGTCGCCCGCAACGCCGGCGTCGAGGTGGCGACGGGCGACGCGGTCGCGCTGGTGGACTACGACAACCGGGTCGAGCCGGGGTGGCGCGACGCGGTCAGCGCCGGTCTCGACGCGGCGCCCGTGGTCTCGGGACCGGTAACGGCGATACCGCGGAGCGAAACCGCCGCCGACGCCGATCCCGCGGAGGGAACGGATTCGAAACGCCCGGACGAGGCGGCCGTCGACGGCCAGAACACGCCGGAACGCAGGCGGATCGCCGGGCGAGCGGTCACCTACTTCGAGGGCGGCAACGTCGCCTTCCGACGGGACGCCTTGCGGGACCTCGACGGCTTCGACGAGTACCTCCGAGTCGGCGGCGCGCGCGACGCGGCCCACCGGCTCGCGCGCGTGGACCGCGAGGTGACGTGGCGGCCGGCGATGGCCGCACGGAGGGAGCTCCCGACCCCGACCGCCGCGGACGGCGGGCGCAGCGCCCACGAGTGGGGCTGGAAGTACCGCGGCCTCGCCTACCGCCTGCTGAAGAACTACGGCGTGCGGCCGACCGTCCTCCTCCGGACGGGATCGCACGCCGTCGGAGACGCGCTCGGCGCGGCGAGGGACGTGGTCCGCGGCGAGTCGACGCCCACGCGGTGGGCCGCGACGGGCCGCGACGTACTGCTCGGGCTCACCGGCGGGACCTCCGACGGGCTCGTCGCGCGGCGGCGGGACCGGAGCCCCGCGCGGAACCCGAACGGGATCTCGACGCGCGCGGACCGCGCCGTCGCGAAGTACGACCGACGGGAAGCGGCGGACCGCGACGAGGGGAGCGGAGCGGACCGCGACGGGGAGGCCGGGGCGGCCGACGACGCCGAGTGAGCCCCGCGCCTTTTAACCGAGGGCGCGGCCAACGCTCCGACAACGAATGGGACTCACGAAGCGCATCATCCCCTGTATCGACGTCGACCTCGACGACGACGGCGACGCCGCGGTGTACACCGGCGTCAACTTCGAGAACCTGGAGTACACCGGCGACCCCGTCGAGTTGGCGAAGAAGTACAACGCGGCGGGCGCCGACGAGTTCGTCTTCCTCGACATCACCGCCAGCGCCGACGGGCGCGAGACGATGCTCGACGTGGTCAACGCGGTCGCCGACGAGTGTTTCATTCCGCTCACGGTCGGCGGCGGCATCCGTACCAAGGCCGACATCAAGGAGACGCTGCGAGCGGGCGCGGACAAGGTGTCGATCACGACCGGCGCCCTGGAGCGTCCGGAGTTGATCGACGAGGGCGCGGCCGCGTTCGGCAGCCAGTGCATCGTCATCTCGATCGACGCGCGTCGCCGGTACGACGACGCGGGCGACCACTTCTACGAGGACGACGACGGCGAGACGGTGTGGTTCGAGTGTACGAAGAAGGGCGGCCGCGAGGGCACCGGTATCGACGCCGTCTCGTGGGCGACGGAGGCCGAGGAGCGCGGCGCGGGCGAGCTGTTCGTCAACTCCATCGACAAGGACGGGACGAAGGACGGCTACGACGTCCCGCTGATGAAGGCGGTGGGCGAGGCGGTCTCGACGCCTCTCATCGCCTCCTCCGGCTGCGGGGGCCCCGAGGACATGTACGAGGTGTTCACCGAGGCGAACGCCGACGCGGGGCTCGCGGCCTCCATCTTCCACTTCGGCGACTACTCCATCGAGGAGACGAAGGCGTACCTCGACGAGCGCGGCGTCCCGGTGCGACGCTGAGCGCGGGGTGGCGGTTCGGCGTTAACTACCGGTGTAGTTTTTATTTTTACGCGGCCGAAACCAACAGTTATTATCCGACCGAGCGCGAAGCGTGACGTATGTCCACGTCCACGTCATCCGCGCGTGTTCGCGACGGGTCGCCCGAGCTCGTCTGTAAACGGACCGACGGCGACGGCGGCGGTGAGGTGACGTTCTTCGAGCGGGACGTCGACCCGGACGAGCGGACCACCCGCTGGGTGACGGTCCGGGAGGAGGACTGCGTGCCCCGCGACGAGTGGCGATAAGATCGGGTTCGCTGTGGTTTTGCTGGTTGTCTATAAATCGTCGTGAGCGGAGCGGCGGAGAACATCTCCAAAGCCCCAGCCGCTCGGCGATACGTGGCTGCTGCCGCGGAGAACACCCCCAAAGCCCCAGCCGCTCGGCGATACGTGGCTGCTGCCGCGGAGAACACCCCCAAAGCCCCAGCCGCGAGGACTCGGTGCGCTCGCTGCGCTCCTCAGTCGCTCGTTTCACTCGCTCCTTTCGGTGCTTACGTCGCGCGCCGTCGTCCTCGCGGCTGCCCCTTTGAGTCCCACCCCGCACCGCACAGCACCGCACCTCACACCTCCCCAGCCTCGCGGCTCCCTCGCTTCGCTTCGGTCGCCGCGTCCCTCGCGCGTGCGACTCGCGCCCTTCGGGCGCTCGTCGGCACGCGCCGACCGCACCGCGGTCGTTAATAAATAGTCGCCGAGGTCCGGTCAGTCGTCGTCCGCGGGGGCGCGGTCGGCGAACTGCGAGAGCTCCTCGTCGAGCAGCGCGACCGTCGCCAGTCGGATCGCGTGCGGCCAGCCGAGCGGGGTCGCGCTGTCGGGCGTCCCGTCGTCGAAGAACTGCTCGGGGAGGTACGTCGTCGGCTCGCACAGGGAGCCGCCGGGCGAGACGTGCGCGAGCAGGTCGCGGGCCCGGGCCGCCATCTCGGCGGCGCGCGGGTCGTCGCGCGCCGCGAGCAAGGCGGCGAGCTCCGCGCAGGCGTTCGCGCCCCACGCGGTCGAGACGGTCCACACCTTCTCCGACTCCTGGTCCGCCCGCCGCCAGCCGTCGCCCTCGTAGCGGATCAGCCCGGCGATCGCGTCGCTCTCGTGGGAGAGCCCGTCGACGACCGTCTCGACGTGCGAGACCAACCGGTCGAGGCGCTCCTCGTCGACCGCGCCGGCTTCGCTTCCCCCATTGCCGGCGTCCGCACCGAGCGCGTCGAACGAGCGGTGCGCGGCCGCGAGCGCCAGCGTAGCGGAGTCGAGCCGACCGTCGACCCCGCCGTCGAGCGTCTCGCGGACCGCGTAGCAGCCCCGGTCCGGCAGCCACAGGTCGTCGAGCGCGTCGTACACCTCGCGGGCCCGGTCGCGGGCGTGCGCGGCGAGGTCGTCGGGGAGCGACGCGGCGCCCGGCACGGCGTCGGGGTCGTCGAGCGCGTCGGCGGCGAGCCCCTCGCCGTGTCGGCCGAGCTCGCTGTACGCCTCCAGGAACGTCGCCGCGGTGTGCGTGAACCGGCCGGCCGAGTCCTCCCACGCGTTCTGACAGACGACCGGGCGGCCGTCGGGTTCGAGCGTCCGGTCGAGCCCCGCGAGCGCGGCGACCAGGGTGGCGTCGAGCCCCTCGACGTCGACAGTGCGGGACGACGTCCCGCTGGCAGCCGGACGGGGTCCGGCGACGCCCGCCGCCCGGGCCCGCGCGAGGTACGCGACGACGCTGCCGGTCTGGTCGGCCTGGTAGTCGACGTCTGGCCCGTCCTCGATGCGGGCGTTCGCCCACCCGGGCGCGAGGGCGCCGTCGCGGGGCCACACCCGGTGGGGCCACGAGCCGTCGGGGCGCTGCGTGGCGACGTACATCCGGGCGGAGCGGGCGTGCCAGTCGCCGAGGTCGAGGCCGAGCGCGTCGGCGGCGCCGAGCAGGAATCCGGATATCTCCGCGTCGTCGCGGAACCACGTGTAGCCGTAGCCGCCGGAGTGCTCGTAGTAGGGGTCGAAGTCCGGCCCCGCGATCCGGAGCCCGGACGGGGCAGAGAGCAGCGAGAGGACGCGAAGGTCCGCGACCACCGACTCGCGGGCAGGCGCGGACTCGGGCACCGACGGGAGCGCGTCGGCGGCCGCGTCCGCGAGCGCGTCGACGCCGTCGAGGTCGGAGAAGAGCGCGTCGAGCCGGTCGCGGGCCGCCTCGCGGTCGGTCTCCGCGCGGTCCGCCAGGAGCGTGGCGACCGTCGCGACCCCGTCGTCGAACGGCACGTCGGCGATCACCTCGCCGGAGAGGCGCTCCTCCTCGTAGCGGTCGCCGTCGCGGGCCCGCGGGAGGTCGGTGGGGTCATCGTCGAGCAGCTCGGGGAACGTCGCCGGGAGCTGGCCGCGGAGGTCCGCGAAGCCGGTCGCGCTCGCGAGGAAGTCGTGCTCGTCGGCGTGGAACACCTCGACGGCGTCGTCGTATCGGAGCTGCCCCACCCGGTCGTCGCGGCCGTCGGGCGCGAAGCGGGCGTAGACGACGAGCGAGGCGTCCGCGGGGTCGGCGGCATCGTTCGAGCCGGCGCTGCCCCCGTCAGCGTCGTCGAACTCGACCGACGCCCGGGTGAGGTGCGCGTCGCCGAGCGTGACGTCGTGGCGGGTCACCGTCGCGCGGGCCGTCTCGTGGACCGTCTCGACGAGCGCGGCGTCGCCGACGTACCGCTGGGTCGTGTCGGCCTCGTCGAGCCAGGCGACCTCGTCGCCGACGGCGAGGCCGATCCGCGACCGGACGAGCCCGGTCCGACCGGTGAGCGGGTAGCCGAAGTCGCGGAGTTCGCCGTCGCCGCCGACGTGGACGAGCCGCCCGTCTCCGCCCGAGAACCGACCGGTGACGGTGCGCCGCTCGCCGGGGAAACGCGTTCCCTCGCCGGCGTGGCGCTTGTAGTCGTCGAGCGCGTCGCGGAGCTGCATTACGCGAACACACGCCGGCGCCCGACATGAACCTTTGGTGTAATTATTGTTCGTTCGTTTGTCGAACGGAAACCCTCAAACCGCGGCGCGCCGAGTGACGTGCGTGTACGAACCCGGCCCCCCGCGAACGACGAGCGTCGGCGAGTCCGTGGAGCTGTCGCCGCGAATCCCCGATCCCGACGGGACCTACCGGTGGACCGTCCGCGACGCGCCGGCCGACAGCGCCCTCGCGACCGGGGACGGTCCGGACCCGGACGCGGCCGGGCCGCCGAGTCCGGCGACCGCGGTCGGAGGCGAAGGGCCGTCGACCCCGAGCCCCTCGTCTGCGGTCCTGCGCGCGGGCGAGACGGACCGCGACGACGACCCGGTCGTTCACCTCGTTCCCGACGCCCCCGGGACCTACGCCCTCGCGCTCGACGCGCCCGACGGCGTCCACCGCCAGCGCGTCAGGGCCTTCCCCGACGAGCGGCGCGATGCGGCGATCCGCGTCCCGGCGGCCGACCTCCCGGTGGACGACGACGAGGTCGACACCGTCTCGCTGCTCTGGCCCCACAACGAGAACCGGCTCGCGCTCGACCGCGCCGAGCGCGACGGCGACGAGTGGGTCGCCTCGGTCCGCGTCCCGCCGGGGCGACACGGCTACGGCTTCGTCCCGAACGGCGACCGCTCGGCGGCGTTCCACGGAGAGTGCGAGGTGCCCGGTCCCGGCCGACCGCGGCTCTCGCTGGACGCGACGGTCGTCGAAGGCGGCGACTCGGCGGCGGGTGACGATTCGGCGGGGCGCGACGACCCGACGGGGCGCGACCGACTCCGCCTGACCGCCGGGGTCGAGCCCGCGCCCGCGGTCGACGAGGTCGAGCGCGGCGGCGACCCGGACGCGCTCGACGCGACGTTCCTCGTCGACGACCGCGACGCCGACCCGGAGACGGTCGCGGCGATCGAGTCGCGGGCGGACGGGCGGACGCTCTCGGTCCCGCTCGACGACCTCCCGGACTCGGTCCGGATCCGCGCGGTCCCGCACGGCGACCGGTACGGGGCCGGGGAGACGGTGCGGATCGAGACGAACGGGGACGCGAGTGAGTCGGTCGAGGTGAGCGATCCGAACCCGACCCCCGAGTGGGCGGAGTCGCCGACGATCTACGAGGTGTTCGTCCGGTCGTTCGCGGGCGACACGCTCCCGACGACGTTCGCGGAGATCGAGCGACGGGTCGAGTACCTCGAACATCTCGGCGTCGACGCGCTCTGGCTCACTCCCGTCCTCGCGTCGCCGACGGACCACGGCTACCACGTCACCGACTACTACGACACCGCCGCGGACCTCGGCTCCCGCGAGGCGTTCGAGTCCTTGGTCGACGCCTGCCACGACGCCGGAATCTACGTCGTCTTCGACCTCGTGATCAACCACACCTCTCGCGACCACCCCGCGTTCCAGCTCCACTCGGCCGGCGTCGACGCGTACGCCGACCACTACCGCCGGACCGACGGGGCCGCCGACGTGACCGGGATCGACTGGGCCGAACTCGGCGACGGCGACGTGCCGGACTACTACTTCGAGTGGGGTCGCATCCCGAACCTCAACTACGACAGCCCGGCGGTCCGCGAGTGGCTGCTCGACGTCGTCGACGAGTGGGCCGGCGTCGTCGACGGCTTCCGCGCGGACGTGGCGTGGGGCGTCCCGCACGGGTTCTGGAAGGAGGTCGCCGACCGCGTCCCGGACGACGTGCTCCTCCTGGACGAGACCATTCCCCACGACCCGTTCTACGGCGAGGGGGAGTTCCACCGCCACTACGACACCTCGCTGTACGAGACGCTCCGCGCGGTCGGTCGCGGCGACGAGCCGGCCGACGCGGTCGAGACCGCGCTCGCGCGCGGCGAGTGGCTCGGCTTCGACGACCCCGGCGCGCAGATGCGTTACGTCGAGAACCACGACGAGGACCGGTACCTCGCTGAGTACGGGAGAGACGCGCTGCGCGCCGCCGCGGCCGTGACGTTCACGCTGCCGGGCGCGCCGATGATCTACGCCGGCCAGGAGCGCGGCAACGAGACGTACCGCGGTCCGATCCGGTGGCACGACGGCGACAACGACCTCACCGAGTTCCACCGCGAGTTGGCCGCGCTGCGCGAGGACGAACCGCTCCTCCGCCAGGGGGAGGTGGCGTTCGACGGCCGCGCGGCCGACATCCGCGTCGTCGACGGCGACGCCGAGCGCGTGGTCGCCTACGAGCGGACGCCGCCCGAGGGAGACGGAGCCGACGACCCGCTCCTCGTCGTCGTCAACTTCGCCGAGACGTCGGCGACCGTCGCCGCGCCCGAGGCGGTCGAGTCCGATCTGTTCGCGGGCGACGAGAGCGCGGCCGAGGACGACGGCGAGGGCGGGGCCCGGGTCGCGGTCGACGCCGTCGCAGTACTCCGATAGGTGGTCGACGCCGTCGCCCCGCTACGGTGACGGCCCGGATGTCGCCGGCCGGTCGCGGGGCGGCGAGGACGCCCGGGACCGACTCTTATAAGTGTCGCTCGGGAGAGGCGTTCGTATGGACGACCGGACGCTGACCGACCTCCTCCGTCGCTTCGGGCTCTCGGACAAGGAGGTCGACACCTATCTCAGTCTGCTCGAACACGGCGAGGCGAAGGCGAGCACCGTCGCCGACGCGGCGGGCGTCTCGAAGCGGTACGTCTACAGCGTGAGCGAGTCGCTGGCGGACCGCGGCTTCGTCGAGGTGAACGACCACGTCGTGCCGACGACGATCCGCGCGAACCCGCCCGATGAGGTGATAGACCGGCTCCGGTCCGACGTGGACGCGATGCGTCCCGGACTGGCCGAGCGGTACTCCCGCGTGGAGCGGCAGGCCGAGCAGTTCGAGGTGATCAAATCGCGAGTCACCGTGATCAAGCGGATCCGGTCGCTGCTCTCGGACGCCGACTCGGAGGTGACGCTGTCGATTACCGCGGAGCAGCTCCCCGAGGTGAAGGAGGGGCTCGTCGACGCGGTCGAGCGCGGCGTCCTCGTCTTGCTCGTCGTCTCCGACGCGCCCGCGGACCTCGACGCGGACGACCCAGCGCTGTCGGGCGTCGCGAACGTCGTCCGGACCTGGAGCGAGGCGATGCCGACGCTGCTCACCGTCGACTCCGCGGCCGGCGTCGTCTCCCCGCCCGAACTCCTCCGACGGTCGACGACCGACCGACAGGCGATCGCGTTCGCACAGGAGCAGCTCGCGCCGGTGATCGTCGGGTCGTTCCTCGGTAACTACTGGCCCGCCGCGACCGAGGTCGCCGTCGCCGACCCGGCGCCGCTCCCGGCCGAGTACACGGACTTCAGACACACCGTCCTCCAGGCGACCCTCCGGCTCCGCGCCGGCGACCCGCCGCGGGTGACCGTCGGCGGCCGGTGGACCGACAGCGACGAGCCGGCCGAGGTCGTCGGCCGCGTCGTCGAGACGAGACAGGGGATGGTGGAGCCGACGAACAACGAGTTCCCGGTCGAGCACTCGCTCGTCGTCGAGACGGACGACGGCGAGGTCACCGTCGGGGGCCAGGGCGCGTTCGTCGAGGACGTCGAGGCCGACCTCGTGCGGATCGAGCCGGACGAGGAGGAGAAGAGCGACGACGCGGGCGCCGAGTCGCGGTGAATCGGGGCGCGCGGCGGGCGACGCGTCGCTACGGCGGCGGTCAGTTCCCCGGGGGAACCGACGCGGTCGACGGGCCGCCGTCGAGGGAGGGAGCGTTCGGATCGACCCTGACCCACCAGTCCGAACCGGTCGAGTCGCCGGCCGACGCGAGGAGGGCGATCCCGGCGATCCGCCCGCGCGAATCCCGACGGCACACCTCCAGCGCGGCCGGGAGGGTCGCGACCCGTCCGTCGGCGGGCGACAGCGCGTACCCGGTGACCCGGACCGTCGCGTCGTCGTCCGGAGCCCCGGCCTTCGAGGCCGGTCCCGCGTCGTCGACGCGCTCGTAGCCCCCGACGAGGCCGACGGCCGCGAGGCGGTCGAACGCCGCGCCGACCGGATCGGCGGCGGACGGCTCCGGCGGGTCGGGGAGGCGCTCGGCGGCGTCGGCCACCACCGCCGCCTGCGCCGTCGGATCGAGGTGTCGGTCGAGGGCGGCCGCCATCGCTTCGAGCAGACAGAGGCAGAGGTCGTCGGGGTCGGAGACGCGCTCGGCGAGCGAGAAGTACGCGTCCATGACCGCCGACTCGACGCGGTCGTGGCCGCCGGCGGAGAGCGCCTCGAACGTCGCCGCGGCCGTCGCGTGACAGAACTCGACGCGGTCGCGGGCCGGTCCGCGCTCTCCGGCTTCGTCCGCGGATCGGCGGTCCGTCGGCCCGTCGTCGCCGCCGGGCCGGCGGTGGGCGGCGCCGTCAACGATCCGATCCGTCAGCTCGTCGGGCGGCGCCTCCCCGTCGTCGGGGGCGAACGTCGCGGGATCGTCGGGGACAGGCGTCGGGGCGTCGTCGGGAGCAGACGTCCGCGCTCCGTCGTCCCGCCCCGTCGGCCGCGAGGGCGGCTCCACGAACCCCTGTCTGACGACCACGTCGTAGAAGGGGAGTTCAGGGTCGTACCGGCGGAGCGCGTCGCGGTACTGCTCCGTCACCCGGGCCGCCGCGCGGGCGGTCTCGCGGCTGTCGAACCGCAGCCCCGCAGCGGGGACCGGGCGGTCGCCGTACCGCGCGCAGACGAGCGAGAACTCGCCGTCCTCGCTCGCGAGCGATTCGATGTGGTCCGCGATGTCGAGCAGGGTGGTTCCGATCACGTGTCGCTCCTGATTGCCTGGCCGGTCACTCCTCCGGGCTCGGGTACGTCTCCTGCGGGCCCGGGTGTGGCTCGGCGAACCGGTCGCGGGTCGCGCCCGTGGCGCGAGCCGAGCGGTCGGCGCCGCCGAACCCGCCCGAACCGCCGGAGCGGTCGGTGAAACCTCCCGTCACCGGCGTACCCGGACCGGCCGTTCCGCGGCGATGAAGGGCTCGTCGCGGTCGGTCGCGGCGAACGCGATCCCGTCGGTCCCGCCGCGCTCGACGCGCCACGTCGGCAGCGCCGGGATGCCGTACGCCGTCGGGTCGCTGTACGTCGCCGCGACGGTCCACTCGCGGGCGCGCATCTACAGGTCCCCGTTGATGGCGTCCGCGACCCGCTGCCGGTCGAACAGCCGCTCCGCCGCCGGTATCTCCGGGTACGGGCCCTCCTCGTACCGCGGCCACTCGCCGAACGCGTCCGGGTAGAGCTGCTTCGCGGTCATCTCCAGCTGGAAGAGGTTGAGGATCGGTCCCTGATACCTGGCGCCCTGCGGGTGGACGCGGTCGTGTTTCACCGCGGCGACCTTCGAGCCGACGGGGTCCTCCTCGAAGGCGGTCCGCCGGCCGGCCATGTCGGTCCCCGGCTCGAAGCCGCCGAGGTAGAGGATGACGTCGGGGTCGGCTTCGAGGATCGCCTCGAAGTCGACGACGGCACCGGACTCGACGCTCCCCTCGAACGCGTCGCGCGGCCCGAGAGGGCGCGTGTGCGAGGTGAGGAACCCGGGGTTGCTCAGCGTGTACGCGTAGATCTCCTCGATGTCGGCGGCGGCGATCATGATCGCGGTCGGGCGCTCCGCCTCCGGCGGGAGCCCCTCTTCGATCGTCGCGAGGAGGTCCTCGCGGACGGTCGCGAGCGCCTCGTAGCGCTCGCGCTCCCGGAACGCGTCGGCGACGATCTCGAACTGCTCCCAGAGGCCGTAGTACTGGTACCCGTCGGCCCACTCGCCCGTCGGCTCCTGGTGGCGGTCGGAGAGCGAGTTGCCGAACCACGGCGAGACGCGCTCGGCGATCTCGTCGATGTCCTCGCGACTCCACGCGTCCTGTCGGGTGATCCACGCCGGGTCCGCGAGGTGGAGGTCGCTGTCGAGCGCGTACAGCTGCTCCTTGTCGGGCTGCCACGAGGAGTAGAGCCCCGACCAGTCGAGCGAGACGCCGGGGAGCCGCTCGACGAACTGGTTCCAGAGGCCGTCGTAGTAGTCGGGCGCGTGGAGGGCGGTGACGTCGTCCCCGCGGCCCAGCGCGAACGCCATCCCCGCGTGGTGGGTGAGCCGGGTGAACACCGTCTCGGGGGGCGACTCGAACGTCACCTCGCCCACGGGCGAGATGGACGCCGTGTAGCTCCCGTCGTCGGTGTCGTCCGTCGCGGAGGCGTCCGAGTCGCCGGCCTCGCCGTCGGTCGAGCTCCCTCCGTCGCCGTCGGAACCGGACGGGTCGTTCCTCGCGTCGCCGCCGGTACACCCGGCGAGCAGGCCGCCGAGAGCGACCGTACCGCCGTACTTCGCGAACGCTCTGCGGGTCGATTCCTCGGGTACCGCGTCCTTGCTGGGCATACTTTTAGGCCTCCCTAAACCAAGTTAATCGTTCCGATCTTTAGGTCGGCCTAAAATTAATTGACACGCCGGCCCCCGCGGGCCGGTCACTCCTCGTGGCGCGCGCGGATCGGCGTGACCCGCGGGCCGCGGTCGGTGGCGACGACGTCGGCGTCGACGCGGAACACCTCGGAGAGCAGCTCCTCGGTGACGACCTCCTCGGGCGGGCCGCGGGCCCGGACCTCGCCGTCCGCGAGCGCGACCACGCGGTCGGCGAGCCGCGCGGCCTGCTCGATGTCGTGGAGGACCACGACGACGGTGACCTCGCTCTCGTCGCGGAGCGTCTCGATGATCTCGGTCACCTCCATCTGGTGGTGGAGGTCGAGGAACGTCGTCGGCTCGTCTAAGAGGAGCACGTCCGTGTCCTGCGCTAAGACCATCGCGATCCACGCCAGCTGCTTCTGCCCGCCGCTGAGGCTCCCGACCTCGCGGTCGCGCAGGTGACCGCAGCCCGCCAGATCGATCGCGCGCTCGACCGCCCGGGCGTCCTCGGCGGTCGTCCGCTCGAAGAACCCCCGGTGCGGGTAGCGGCCGTGGTACACGAGGTCCTCGACGGTGATGCTGTCCGGCGACGTACTCTCCTGCGAGAGCAGGCCGAGCCGCTTCGCGAGCGCCTTCGTGTCCATCGAGTGAACGTCGCGCCCGTCGAGCAGCACCGAGCCGTCCTCGGGAGATATCTGGTTCGCGAGCCCCTTCAGCAGGGTGCTCTTCCCGGAGCCGTTCGGCCCGACGAGCGCCGTCACCGCGCCCGGCTCGGCGGCGATCGACTCGCCGTCGATCACCGGCTCGGGCGCCGTCGGGTACCCCAACACGAGGTCCTCGGCGTCGAGGTCGCTGGCGTCGGCCGCCGGGCCGCCCGGACCGTCCGCCCCGTCTGCGCCGCTCGGTTCGGCCGCGTCGCCCGGGCCGTCAGCCGCCGGTTCGATCGCGCCGCTCGATTCCTCCGACTCGGTCGCGTTCGCGCGGAAGATGGTCATTCAGAGGTCACCCATATTCTGCCGTCGCCGCATCAGGTACAGGAAGTACGGCCCGCCGACAAGCCCGGTGACGATCCCCACCGGGACCTGCGCGTCGGCGCCCGTGAGCACGCTCATCCCGAGGCGCGCGCCGACGTCGGCGCCGACCATCAGCGCCGGGCCGACGAACAGGCAGCCGACGATCACGCGCTTGTAGTCGCTGCCGACGAGGTTCCGCACCACGTGGGGGACGATGAGGCCCACGAAGCTCACGATCCCGGCCACCGCGATGCTGGCGGCCGCCGCCAGCACGGCGACGCCGGAGAGCGCGAACCGAACCTTCTCGATCGACATCCCCAGCGACTTCGCCGTCCGCTCCCCGAGGAGGAGGAGGTTCAGCTGCCGCGACCCCGCGAGCGACAGCGCGACCGCCGCGAGCGTCCACGGGAGCGCCATCCGGACCTGCTCCCAGTCGGTCCCGGTCAGCGAGCCGGTGGTCCACTGGATCGCCGACTGGACGACACCGATGTCGTTGGCGAAGAAGAACAGCCCCGTCTGGAGGCTGTTGAAGACCGTCCCGACGATCACGCCCGCGAGCACGAGCCGCACGGGGCTCGTCCCGTTCTTCCACGCGATGGCGTAGACGACCAAGAACGCGACCGACCCGCCCAGCGCCGCGATCAGCGGCAAGAACGCCGTTAACCCGCCGAACACGACGAGCGTGAGCAGGATCATCAGCCCGGCCCCGGAGGAGACGCCGAGGATGAACGGGCTCGCGAGCTCGTTCCGCGTCACCGCCTGGAAGATGGCGCCGGAGACGGCGAGGTTGGCCCCGACGACGACGGCGACGAGGACCCGCGGCAGGCGGATGGTCCAGACGACGAGCGTCTCGCGCGCGAGCTCCGGCAGCTCCCCCTGAAACCCCGTGACCGTCCGCATCAGCCCCTCGCCGAGGAGGAAGTTGAGCAGCCACCGCGGGTCGAGCAGGACGGCGGGGTCGAGCACGGCCCGCCACGCCTGCCCGACCGTCATCGAGTACGCCCCGTAGCTCACCTGGACGAGCCCCGCGACGGCGACCAGGGCGAGGCTCCCCGCGACGACCGTCGCGAGTCGAGGCTCGAACAGCCACCCGAGCCGGTTCCCCTCGACCGGTCGCCCGGAGGACCCGCCGCCGACCGTCCGGCCCTCGCCGTCGGCGACGGAGCCGCCGTCGGTCCTCGCCTCCCCGTCGCTCATGGCGACTCCGCCTCGGCTCGCTCGGCGTTCGGGTCGTCCTCCGCGACGTGCGCCGCGATCGCCTCGTCGTCCATCGCGTCGAGCAGGGCGTCGGTCCCGTGGGCGTCGACCACCGCCTCGGGGTCGAGGCGCTCGGCGAGCGCGCGGTGGCCGGCGCCGGCGCGGGCCGCCTCCTCGTCGACCTCGACGTACGCCGACAGCGCGTCGTCGACCGCGGCCTCGCGGACGCGCGCGAACCGCTCCGAGTCGGGGTCGACCGGCCCGTCGGCGTGGGTCTCGTCGAACCACTCGACCCAGCGGTCGCGGTCGGCCCACTCGTCGTCGAGCTCCGCCTCCCGGCGGACCCAGTCGACGCCCTCGGCCGCCTCGGGCCACCAGCCGTCGTCGATCCGGGCGTCGGCGACGACCCGCTTACCGACCCGAGCGCCTCTGCCCGCCGCCGTGACCGCCTGCCGGTCGGCGTCCGAGGGGGAGGCGACGTACAGCCCGTCGACCGGCGTCCCGCCGTCGCGGTCGGCGTACTCCCGGTCGAATCCCTCGTGCGTCTCGCCGCCGTGGTCGTGGACCTCGAACATCGCGTCGTCACCGTCGAGTCCGCGGAGGTACTCGCCGTCGTAGCGCGTCGCCGCGACCACTCGGCGGGCGGCGACCGGATCGCCCGTCTGCGGCGTGACGACGAAGCGCGGTCCGTCGGCGTCGGGAGACGCAGACGACTCGACGTCACCGGCGGCCTCGTCGGGGCCGTCGCCCGCGCGCTCGACGGACTCGACGAGGTCGTCGACGACCGCGCAGCCCGCCCGCTCGGCCTGCGCGCGCATGAGATCTGAGAGCGTCCCGGCGTCGACGCCCGCCGGGAACCCGGGGTAGTTCTCCAGGTGCGCGCACCGGGCGAGCGACGACCGGCCGCGGTCGAAGACGGCGACGTCGAGCCCGTCGCGCGCCGCGAACACCGCGGCGGCGCAGCCGGCGGGCCCGCACCCGACCACGACGACGTCGCGGTCGACCGCGGGGCTCATTCCGCCCCTCCGGCGACGATCGAGGCGACCTCCTCGCGGTCGAACAGCCGCTCGTCGGCGGGGATCTCCGGGTAGTCGTCGCCGTGCTCGTAGCCCGGCCACTCGCCGAACCGGTCGGGGAACAGCTGCTTCGCGGTCATCTCCAGCTGGAACAGGTTCATCAGCGGCCCCTGAACGGGGGTGCCGGAGGGGTAGAACCGGTCGTCCGCGACCGCGGAGAGATCGCCCGCGACCGGGTGCTCCGACAGCTCCGCGCGGATCGCGCCCACGTCGTAGTAGGAGGCGATCCCGTACTGGTGGAGGACGACGTCGGGGTCGACCTCGAGCAGCTGCTCGTGGTCGTAGGCCGTCTCGTAGGTGACATCGTCGCCCGCGAACGCGTCGGGCACGTCGAGCGGGCGCACGTGCGCGTTCGCGAACCCGGGGTCGTCGGTCCGCGAGGGGTAGTAGGTCCCGTCCATGTAGATGAGCGTCGCGACCGTCGGCCGCTCCTCGGCCGGCGGGAGGTCGCTGCGGATCGTTTCGATCAGGTCCTCGCGGACCGCGTCGAGCGCGGCGAACCGCTCCTCCTCCCGGAACGCGGCGGCGACGCGCTCGCCGATCTCCGAGAGTCCGTAGTACTCGTAGTCGTCGCGGTACGGCGCGGGCGGCTCCGAGTGCCGCCGGCTGTAGACGTTGCCGAACCACGGTCCAACTCTGTCGCGGATCTCGGCCACATCGTCCGCGCTCCAGCCGTCAAAGGAGGCGAACAGGGCGGGGTCGGCGAGGTGGAGGTCGGAGTCGAGCTCGTAGAGGAGTTCGCGGTCGACGGAGATGCCGCCGCCCGATCCGGAGTTGAGCTGCGTGAGCCCGTCGCGGTCGAAGGAGACGCCGTCGAGGTCGGCGTAGTAGGCGTCGAGCGTGTTCCCGCCGGCGTCGGCGTCGAACCCGAGCGAGTTGACCGCGTCGCCGTGGCCGAGCGCCACCGCGAGGTCGGCGTACAGCAGGCTGTACACCAGCACGTCTTCCGGGACCGAGTCGAACGTCACCTCGCCGACCGGGGCCATCGAGGCGGTGTACGCGTCCGCGCCAGCGTTCCCGTCCGACGAGTCGCCGCCGGAGCCGCCGTCCGCAGATCCGTTCCCGTCCTCGGACTCGCTCGGCGCCGCGTCCCTTCCGCTACATCCGGCGAGCAGTCCCGCGCCGGCGACGGCGCCGACGTACCTGATCGCGTCGCGTCGCGTGCCGGCGAGTCGGTCCGCGTCTGATCCCATACGATTTAGGCCACCCTAAAGATTTAAAGCGGTTTCGAATCTTAGGTGGGCCTAAATACGAGCGAGCAGTCCCGAGGAATGCGCGAGCGGCGGCGGCGGAGCGGGAACGGGGCGACCCGTGGGAGAGAGGAGCCGTTCGAAGGCGGATCGGTCGCGAATCGTATTTCGTATCGCGCCATACGCTTTACTCGGCGCCGAACGTCCGAACGCTCTCGAACGAGCCGTCGGCGATAGCGCCGGCGATACCGTCGATATCGGCGTTTCGAGGCACCTCGTGGGGATACTTACGAGCGAAGTACCGCGTGAGGTTCTCGACGTCGCGTTCGAGGAACTCGCGCGCGTTCTCGTGGTCGACGGACACCGCCTGCGGCCAGTCGAAGATCGTGATACCGCTTTCGGCGACCGCGACGTTGTGCTCGGAGGCGTCGGCGTGGACCCAGCCCAGCTCGTGGGCGGTCGCCAGCTCCCGGAGGATCAGGTCGAGGACGCCGACCGCCTGTTCCGGGTCGAGCGTCGCGCGCGAGAGCTCCGCCCCGGCGAACTTCTCCATCACGATGGCGTGGCGGTTGTGGTCGACCGGTCGCGGGACGCTCACGTCGGGGTACAGCTCCTCCATCGCCTCGTACTCGCGTTCGGCCGCCTTGCGCGCGGTGTAGAGCCACGAGACGTGGTCCCGGTCGGCGGTGTACTCGCGTCCGCGGTTCACCTCGCGGAAGTTGGTGTACCCCTCCCGGTGGTACTTCAGGGCGAGCGGCCGGAACGACTGCGCCTCGTACACGTCGCCCTCCTTGCCGAGCCCGAGCGGCGACCCCACCCCGTCTATCGTCTCGCGCTCGGCGAACGTCCGGAGCGCCAGGGCGTCGTACCCTTCGAAGGTGAGCTGGTACCCCTCGTACTGGATCGTCTTCCGCTCGATCAGCTCGCGGTCGAGACAGCGGTCGATCCGGTAGTCGACCTCCTCGCGCGTCAGGTCGGCGTACTCCGGGAGCTTGTCGCGGCGGACCCATTCCGAGAAGCGCATCCCCTGCTCGACGCCCGAGAGGAGGTAGAAGTCCTCGGGGTCGAGCTCCGCCATGTCGCCGGCGACGTTTCGCACCATACGCGCCCCTACTCCGGCGAATCCTAAAAGGGACGCGCGTTCGGGAGGATCTGATAATAAATCGGATAACGCGATATAGAATTCGGACTGCATGGAAGTTGAGATTACAGCGGGTTTATCGGGGCTGTGATGCGTGGTTTCGGGCGAATTTTCGAGGCGAAACTGCTTCGGATCTACTCTCGATAGTATTCTGGTGTCGTACTACCAACTAGACCAGTGAATTTTCAAGATCCCCGGCAGCGTTGCCACTCAGGAATCCGGATTGGCCCGGACAGAGTATCTCTCTATCCGATTCCGGTCTCCTTCTTCAGCAGCGTGAGCGTATTGTCGGCCGTCACAATGAGTGGGTGTTCGTACTCACCCGTCAACTGAACTTGGACGAGCAAATCGACCGCTCGCCAAATCGAGTACAAAAGACACGCGAATGCGAAGTAAAAGAATCGGAGCTCGAAATTCTTCGACGTCGTCGCCGCCATGAACCGCTTTATTGACCTGTAGCCGCTCTCGATCTCTCACCGAAACCCGTACTCTTGAGGTGACCGCTCCCGCAATTCGTCATGAACACCGAGTACTGCCGGTGGTCGTCGTGCTCGGAGTCTTCTTTCCGACGGTAGATCAACGTCGTCTCGTGCCATTCGTTCTTCTCGAGGTGGAGCTTCCGGTCGGTCTCGTAGCGGTCTTGACCACGTCGGAGCAACCGCTTTGCCTGCGCTTTCTCACTGGTCTGCATCCGCTTGGGAACGACACACGACAGGCCACGCTGGCTGATCATCTCCAAGACGTGCTGGCTATCGAACTCCCGGTCCATCAGCACGTTATCGACGTGGACGAGCTCTTCAGCCGAATCTAGCAAATCCTCGATAATTTCCAGTCGTGACTCGCCTTTCCGTACCGGGCGGGCATCGAGGACCAGCGGGACGGCGTTACCGACCAGCTGGACTGTCGCCCACTGGTAAGCGTACTCGTCGGTCTTCTCCTTCGTCCCGATGATCTCGTCCTCGTGGCCCGTGCGGTTACCTGTGAAAGGATCAGCTTCGGTAATGTCGATTGCGACGATTCCGGCTCGAAAGAACTGCTCTGTCTCCGCAACTTCGTTCAAGAGCTGGCCTGCCGGTACATCTCTCGCACTTGGTCAATCGAGAGGTTCCGAATCTGCTCCCGGTGGGCGTGCCCCAGTAGCGTCCGATCCCGAGTCGACTCGTAGAGGGAACTACGAGCACCTCCGTTCGCAGCCAGCCGCTCGCGAAGTCCGAGATATGTCTGTAGGCCCCAGTAGGCGTTCTCGTAGATCTCACAGCCCTCGCCACGGTCTAAGGAGAACGTGGGGAAGACGATGCGGCTGACGTGATCGGTGATGTCTTCAGTCCGGTTGAGGACGGTTTGGTCGTTCAGATCCGTCTCCTCATCATCGATATCGCGCAGTGGATGGCTGATGTCGGGTTCGCGGGGGACGGCAACGCCCGCCTGGGACGCTTTGATGAGAATCGTCCGCGCAGCCGTCTGGACCGTCTCCTGGAGATCGGACGTGAACCGCTAGTGCCAGTTACGCCACAGCGTCGATTGATCTGGGATGGTTTCAAATCCCAGTTCTTCACAAAGCTCCGGTTGCTGGTCAAGATACTCGAGCAGGGCCGTTTCGTGGTCCCAGCCGTGGAGTGTTTCGAGCAGGAAGACTCGGAATAGCTGGCTCATCTTGTACTGTGACGAGCTGGCGTACCGGTCGTTCGGTCCGAAATCATGGTAGGCGAGGGGGTAGTGGCAGGCGAACTCGTCGACGGAGGCGTGGGCCTCGTGTGTGAACCAGACCGTGGCGACGGTCCGAATGTCTTCTTCGAGCGCAGCGAGCGAGTGCCGGTCGTACAGCGGTGTCGTATCGTAAGTGGGCCAGTCAGTGAACCGTTTCTGGGCGAGATGTCAGAAGGTAGTCCGAGTGGGGTGTCGAAGGCACTAACCGGTAGAGAACACGTTTTCAGGAAGAACCCTTCTAAACGCTCAATAGAGGGGGGACACGTACTATGATGAGTGGCAACTTGTGTGAAATATATTAGAATATCGGTGAAACATGTAGAGAATGGATTCAATAAGATCGTGACATCCACCTAACCGGTTACTACAGGCATCCTCGCCAGAGCAGCACATCGACCGCTCACGTCGACTACTCCGATGCCCGGCAGTCTGTCCGGATCTCTTGTACCGACAGGTCGCTGTCGGTGGTGATCGTCACTTCGCCCTCGCTAGTCGTCACGACGAGATCGACCTCCGCGGGTTCGGTGTCGGTCACCGTCGCCGTCGGGTTAGGGAGTTCCCACGGAAAGCACTCCTCGACTGCCACGCCCACCGCGTCTAGAGCTGCCAGTACACGGGCATCGGTTAGAAACGGTAGCATGAATCCGGTTCGAACCGTCCACGTGCAGGTGTCACAGTCGATGTGAATCGGTGGCTCTGTCTCCGTGACGGCCGACGCCTCCACGGTCCGCGTCGTCGTCCCACCGCAGTCAGGGCACTGCCCACGACGGGCGAGGCCGATATGTTCGCGCGCGCGGTCGTAGACGGCTTCAAGTACCTCCCGGTCGGTCCGCTCAGCCAGGCCGTTCTTCGGTAACGGATAGGTGAACTCCTCGACGACACTGTCACAGGAGCCACACCGCAACGAGAAGAACTCACGCTCGTAGACGCCAGCGAGCCCCGCCCCGCAACGGGGGCAGTCGACGCCCGGATCGAGGTGGGTACGGTCGGGCGTCGCAGTCGGCCGGTGGGCCAGGACGGCGCGGTACAGCGCGGTGGCGCTAGCGGTCGGGACGTACCCGGCGTCGGTCTTCCGGAGGTAGACACCTCGGAGCCTGTCGAGATGGTAATTGAACTTCCCGCTGTCCTCCATTCCGACCGCCCGCATCAACTCGGAGTACCGCTGGGGCTCGGTATCGACGGCTTCCCAGTGAGACAGCAGGGCCAGTAGGATCTCCAGCCTGAGATCGTGACTCAACAGAGCAAACGCGTCCCGAGGCTGAGCGAGGCGTCCCTCGCCGTCGGTCATATGAGTTAGTCTGTGTGATATCGTAGTAAGCTTACCGCCGGTTGGCCGGCATAGAAATGTGGTTTGGTACCAAGACTTGTGAACCTGAATTCTCAAAACCACTAATATCCACTGGTACAAGGGTTAGACTGATGAGTGAGAACCTAAATGCATCTGCCGACCGATCCGCGTCGGCTGAGGAGACAGACTCAGAGCTATCGGCGTTCCGGCAGGTCGTCGAGTGGCTGGCCAACCGCAACAGCTTCGCCATTGTGGGCGTGTTCCTCGCCCTGGGTCTGACTGCCGACCACTTTGGCGTGCCCGAACCGGCGGACAACATCCTGTACCTCATCGGCGGGGTGTTGCCGCTGGTGCTGGCGACCGTTTCGACGACAGAGGACGGCTATGACCACGGCCTGTCGAACTGGGCACGGGCGAAGATCATCGTTTCACAACTCGTCTTTATGATTACCCCCTGGGGACTGTTTACGCAACTCCTCCAATCGGGCGGGACCGCCGTCGCCTACATCCGCCATCGCGGGCGACCGCCCAATCGAACTCGCAAGACACCGACGACGAAGTTCTCCGTCCCTGTTGAAAGGGAGTGGACGGTCACCAACGGCGGCATCACCAAGTCCACGTCCCACTCCTGGGGGCTTGTTTCCCAACGGTACGCCTACGACCTCGTGGTTACCGACGATGACGGAGACACTCACGAAGGGAACGGGCAGCGGTTAGAGGACTACTACGCGTTCGGCGAGCCGGTCACGGCACCCGCCGACGGCACCATCGTCGCCGTCGAGGACGGCCTACGTGACCACCCCGAACCCGGGAGCGCGCGAGTAGAGTGGCGAACCTGGAACATCGTCGGCAACTACGTCGTCATCGAACACGACGACGGCGAGTACAGCACACTGGCCCATCTCCGGGAAGGCAGCGTGACGGTCGCCCCCGGCGAGGAGGTCTCCCGTGGCGACGTCGTCGGTGAATGTGGGAACTCGGGCATGTCCACCGAACCTCACCTCCACTTCCAAGTCCAAGACCACTCGAACTTCTGGATCGCTGCCGGTCTCGTCCCCCAGTTCCGGGACATTGAGGTGCGCCGGCCCGACGATCGGCGGGCCGACCACGATGTTTACGGCACCCCTGACGAGGCCGAGACGCTGTACCTCTGGGCGGGCGACCGGGCCGCCAGTACCGAGGGGGGTGAGCCTGCGTGATTGACGGACTCGCCGTTCAGGTGACGGTCTTCGCGGGCCTGACTCTGTGGACTGCCGTGCTGGTCCGTCTCGCCCGTCGGTACGGTGAAATTCGCAAACCAATCTTCCATTCACACATCAATCCGTAGAATATGTCAGACAAACGGGATACTTCGCATATCGGTCGATTGATTGGCATCGGTGTCGCCGGCCTCGCTGTATTACTGATGATTCTGGACAGGACAACTGACCTGTCAGTACCCTATGGATATGACGGAAGCGGGTTCAATTTTCTAATTGGCGTCCTCGTAGCACTTCTGATCGTGGTTTACACCGGATTACGATACAGCGATGGTATTTAAATCGATTTACAGCGTGAAAATATCTCGAATAACTGATATTTTCTATATCCATGAATAGGGTACTTGTAGCCGTCGGGGCCGCGGAAGTCCTCGGGGCGGTTGCGGTTGTCATCACGACGTTCACGATTCCGGCTTTCGCCGATATGGCGCTCGCATGGCGGATGCTCGCCGTGTTCATGATTCTTGAAGGGAGTACCAGGGTTCTTGACAACACGAACCTCTGAGCGCGGTTGCCCGGAGCAAGTTCTCACACAACTACCGACTGGTTAGTGCGTGCCCTATACTGAGTAGACACCGCTGCTTTCTCGCGGTCAGTCTGTACTGTATATACGCAGTCCATACAACAACCATCGTATGAACCACCGAGCACCTGTCAAGAACAGCAAGAGTAATTCGGAGGGTGAGCTCAGCGCAGATGAAAAACAATACTGACCTCCCGCGATCAAATACCCTTAATGCCCTGTGTGACCCGTCGAGCCCTCCTCAGGTGTACCGGACTGGCCGCCACTGTTTCAGTTGCGGGCTGTGGGCTGCGGTCTGACGACGATGTCTTTCCCTCGGCCGGGAGTCTCGGGTTCGCTAACCTAGATGACCTTCCCCACAGGCTTGGTGTCCGCGTCGTCGACGCTCCGGAGACCTATCGGACGGATGACGGTGACGAGCGTGGCGTTCCTTTGCCACAGCGCCACCTACACGCGTCGGTGTCGCTCCGTCCCGGGGACACCGTCCTGTATCCGGACGCATTCACCGAACCGATCGAGTACGAGGTGAAGATCACTGTCGACGGTGCACCGCCCCGATCCGAGGACGCTGAAACGGTCTCGTTTGACCCGCAAGCGGGTGAGGCTGGACAGTACCTGTCGGTCGTAACGGGCGAGACAGGCGAGACGACGTGGGTAGTGACGACTGCCGGTGTGAACGACCACTACGATCAGCCTGCTGAGGGCGGATAGCTCGGTGGATCTCGACTCGTCTTGAGCCGGCCCAAATTCAATTGGACGCGCTCGTCGTTCTCCCGGAGTGGTCACGCAGAAGCAGCGCCTTGGTCGTTCGAGACGCTCGCGTCGTACCACTGCCCATCGTAGCGGACGAACATGGTGTCTCGTAGGGTCTTCAGGAGAGACATTGAGGCTGCCGGCGTCGGCGTCGCCGGCGAGGCTTGCGAGCCATCCGTACAGACGGTCTGGGGTTCGTCGATAGCCGCATCCAGAAACGCCCGATCTGCCGGCGACAGCGGCGTCCTCGGCAATTTGGTGCCATACGTATCCAGGAGGCGCCCGATGACTGCTTCTCTCGTCGTGCCTCGGGGTTCGAACCGAATCCGGAAGGTGCGAATCGTTCGCTCGGCCCGGTCGGTTCGAGTGAGCCGGAGGACCGCCCCGTTCACCGCGAACAGTACCGCCTCCGGGCCGGTCAACTGGAAGCCGCCGACAGCAGTTGTGGGGTAGCGCAGGGTCAGTTCGAGCGGGTCGCCGTCCCTGTTGCGGACGATGGCGCAGGTGTCGGCGGTAGAATCTGTGAGGAGTCCTTCGGAGTCGGCCGCGAGGAACGCCGCCCGGTCGCGACGGTCGAGGGTGGCGTATCGGACGTCCGGCGTTGGCGACCCCTCCGGCAGCGTCACCGTCCGGGTCACCTCGACGCCGGCGACCTCCTCGATCGTTCGGACGGCTTGGTAGTAGGTGTCTTCAACGACGAGAAAGGTGGTGTCGACGATACCGCTGGGGAGCGTACGCCGTTCGGTGGTGGGGTCACGGGCGAACAGCCGGAGCAGGTAGTCCGTGTACGTGCGAACAGTCTCGGGCGGGGCCCTGACCACCTGTTCGAACAGGGCGGCCCGGTCCAGCGGCTCCAGCGTTACCGTGTAGCCGTCGGTACAGGTCGGTTGACGAGCGGAACAGCCAGCGAAGCCGATGCCGGTTGGGAGGGCTGCGAGTGTGGTGAGGGCCGTTCGTCGCTTCACATACCCACCCTGACCGCTCGGTTCAAAAATCGCTTGCTAATCGTATTTACGGTCCCGTAGCGGCCGAGATGGCCCGTGATTTTCACGGGCCGGCCGCCTAATTCGCGGGCTGTCAGTACCAGCGTGACCGACTCGGAGGCAAGGTTGCCAAACGGGCGACCAGATAGCTGGTCTTCGACTCACGCATATGAGCAGTAGCGAATGTGTCTTGAGAGCCTGGAACTGCCTACGCCCACGCCCCACCTGTTGCGGTCCAGCTTACACTAGCCTCGACGGCATTCTCGAACGTGAGTCCGGCGACCTCGGGCGGGTTGTCGTCACTGCCTTCGGGAAGAAACTGGACGCTGAGTCGTTCTTAAGTCTCGCCAAGGCGGAATTTGAGAGTGCCGATATCGCCCCGTTCGGCAGTGACGAACTCTCGACGAACGATTGTTTCTTCACCGGCAACGGGGGTGTCGAACGAGGCGGTGTACTGGTCCAGTTTCGTACTCACTGAGACCGGGGCAGAGTTACCACGTTTATTCTTTACGACTAGTGTCCGCCAGGATATTCGGGGTCTTGGGCACCACTCGAGAACGCGCCTACACAGCCAGCGAGCGAGACAATAACGAAATACCCTCCGATGCCACGAAGAAGTTGACTTCTCTTGACAACAACGTTTTCATATCGTTCTGAAACGTCTTCTTATTGGCTGAAACCTGTGTATTGGACGTCTCTCCGCCCCGATCGCTCTGGATTTTCGGCTCTATTGAAATCCTATTCTTCAGATATATTCTCATCTGAAACAGCCGGTCGA